>CAYUNT010000049.1:0-24750 GCA_964446285.1 uncultured Candidatus Sumerlaeota bacterium
TTCATCCAGCGGGGGCGCCGCTGAAGGATAGAACGCCCGCGCGGCGACAAGATGCGCGTTTTGGGGAATCCGGTTGACGAGCATGTCTGCGTTCAGGAACACGTCGCTTGCGGCGCCACCCATCGGGACCTTTTTCAGGATGGAGGCCATTTGGGCCAGCCCTTGCGCGGAAGGATTTCCTGAAGCGCCCGCGGCGAATACTTCTGAGAGCGTTCCGGCGAGACCGAGTTTTGCCTGGGATGCCTGGGAAGCCTCGTGGCGTGTTCGTGTCCGCGCGCGTGTGTCGGCCAGAAGCGCATTCACGTCCTGTCGCGCGCTATCCGCCGAACCCGCAAACACCACGTTTTTGATGTTGGCCAGAGTGGAGTCGAGGTCCGGCTGCGTGATTGCCAGGTAGTCGCTGCATAGTTTGATGGCGGCGGCGTTTTCGAGGATAGCCTCCAAGCGGTCATTTGCGTAATCATCATAGCCGTTATAGATGATTTCATCGAGCAGGGCGCCTGCATCGACGACCGCGCCCATAGCCGGGACGTTTTTCGTGGCGTCGAAGGCATAGAGGCCTGTCATGGCGCTGGAGCGCGCCAGGTCCGCCAATCCCAGGGAAGCCCTTTGCAGGAAGTCCTTCAAATATCCGGGCAGCGCTGGATTGGAATTCAAATATCCTTCCACGCTCTGGGCCAGGCGATAGGGGCCAATTTGCAGAGCCGCGGACCTGCCCAGACAAGCCGATGCGTCCTGCGCTGCTGTTCTGGCTCCAAGAATCTCGGTTGAGTCGCTGAGGTCTTCGCCAACTGATCGGTAAAAGAGGTATTTGAATGCCTGTTCGGCGATATAGCCTCGTTCCAGAGCGGCGGCGCGGCGAGAGTCATTTGTGCTGGGGATTTGCGTCTGCCAGGAAGCAAGCAGGGCATTCAGCCCGGGTTCCTTGTAATTCGCCTGATAATAGAACGGAAGTCTGTAGCCAAAAAGATTATAAGCAAAGATGGGATTGAGCGCTTCAATGAGCTGGCGCTTGAGGACAATCAAACTTCCCAGGTCTGGCGTGTTGGGGTCCGGTATGAAAATCGTGCGAGCGACGTCCTTGCTTGGCGTGTTGGATGCACCAACGCGCACCTGGTATTGAACTTCTCCAATGGCCGTGCCTGTGGCGCGGATTTGCCAGGAAGTCTGCGTGTTGGCGCCAACTTCCAGAGTGCCGAGCGCATGGCGTGCCGTTTCTCCCGGCGCCAGTTCCATTCCGGCGGGAAGAAGCATTTCCGCGAAAACGTTCTGGCCCGCTTCCGTCATTTCGGGAAGCGAGTTTTCAATGTAGGCAAGCACGGTGAAGGGGTTGGGCGAATAGGCGCGATTGATCCAGAGCAACTGGAGAGGACCGGTCAGACCCACGGCAAAAGGCGCGCGGGTGTCGATGTCCACTCCGCTGATTCCATAGTAGGTGGCCGCTCGGAGAGATTGGCCGGGCTGCAAAGAGACCGGGTTCCAATACATTCCGACCGCGCTGTCACCCGTCACACTATAACCTTCCGCAATGGAGAAATCCCACAATGTGCCAAAAATGCGCGGCCAGGCCGCCCATACAACACGGTCGGGCCTGACGGCGCGGTTGCCTTCGAGCGTTCCCTGGGATTTCATCGTTGGATTGGTCAGATTGTCGAATCCTTGCCAGTATTGCGGGATGTCATCTCCCAGGAGTTCCCTTTCGGTGACTACGTTGCCCAGGCCCGGGACCCGGAATGGAGCGCCGTCCGTGGCGCCGAGCCAAGTGTCCAGCAAGACGCGGACGCCCACATTGTGAGGGGAACTTCCCAGATTCTGCGCCGTGTATTCCATCAGCAATGTGTCGAGGCGCCCGGTCGATGATCCGGAAACGATTTCCAGTTTCTGGGTAAGTTGAACATCGCCTTGCTGCCACACGGTAACATTCACATTGTCCGTGGTGAGCGGCGCCTGAATCGTGGCGCCAATCGCATTGTTGTTCTTGTTGCAAAAGTCTTGTCCGTCGATTCGCAGCGTTGTTGCGCCGGACCAGGGGTTGGGATGCCCATAGAGCATGCGTTTATTGTCATCGTTGGGATTATCCGGGTCCCCGATGCGAGTGCCTAGCGTGAAATTGCCGCTGGAGGCCACGGCTGCCTCGACATAATTGGAAGAAAGAGCGATGGCGGCCATCCTCACGCGAGTGGAATGTTCGCGGCCCAGCGCGGCCTTTTCTGCCGCAGGATCGCCGGGCGCGGCGGCGGGGGAGAACGTTGGAAGCGCCATGAGGCCCAGCGCGGCAAATACAAGCAGCCATCTTGTCTTGGCATCGAGAGATGTCAGCATAACAGTCTCCTCGCTTTCGGGGGGGATTTCTATGTGCGGGCTGCAACTATTGGCATGACAACGGTATGACCGGATGATCCATTTCCATCTCGGAATCAGGGTGAAAATCCGCGCTGGAAACGTCAACGGATTTCTGTATCTTTGAGGTTGCCCGATTTCGTCCTCAACGCCCCTGGAGCCGCGCAATGAAATTCCGTTGACCCCCGTTCGGGCGCGAAGCAGCTTCGACAGGAAGAGGAGAAGGCTTATGGCTTCGAAAATAAAGTCGATACAAAAAGGTTTTACAGGCTGGCTGCTGGATGCGCCCGAATCCTCGGAAAAAGGCTGGCGTCTTGCGGCTCTGAGAGTTGCGCGATTTTGCTTTCTGCTTGTTCGCGTAACGCAAGAAGACAGGGTGGTGCATCGGGCTTCTTCACTCACCTATACGACGCTGCTATCCATTTTTCCGCTGCTTGCGGTCATCACGTCGCTAGCCTCCGTTTTTACGGGCGGAGCGAAAGACACCGAGTCCAAAATGATTCAGTTCATCGAGGAACGGATGATGCCGGCCTCGGACTCAAACCTGCCGGCGTTCGAGCAAGAGAAGGAATCGGAGAAGAAGCGGGAAGCGGCGGAGAACCTGACCTCGACTGTTCGGCAAATGTTCCAATCCTTCCGCAATAACGCTGGCACTATTGGATTTATGGGATTTCTTGGTGTTCTGATTACGGCGGCGCTGTTGTATTCCACCATTGAAAATGCATTTAACGAGATGTGGAAAGTGCGGGGAAAGAGAAATATCCTGCGGACCTTAACCACATTCACCACGCTGCTGATCGCCGCGCCGCTTCTGATAGGCATATCGGTAACAGTAACCACCGCATTGGGCAGTTTTGTGGCGCTTGGCAAGGCAACCATACCTTTCGTTGGATGGGCGGCGGGAACCGTTCTCACTTTTGTTCTTAATGGAATCACCCTGGCGCTGGCCTATATGATTATTCCCCGAGCGCGCGTGACAGCCCGGGCGGCCATCATGGGGGGGCTGGCCGCCGGATTCATCTGGGAACTCGCCAAGATTGGATTTAGCTACTATGTGTTTTCCTCGACGGTTCGCAATGCGCTGTTTCGTTCGCTGGGCGCGGTGCCGATGTTCCTGATTTGGATTTACTTCACTTGGATCGTCTTTCTGATCGGAAATGAAATTGTCTATATCATCCAAAATCATGCGCACCTGCACCGGGAGAGTTTCGCCCGGACGCCTTACACTACGCTGGACAGCAAGTTGATCTTTGCCGCGGCGCTTCTCGCCGCGGATGCTTATGAGCGCGATCAGGGGGGGATTTCTTTCGAGCTGTTGCGAATGCAGTTGGGTTTGAAGGACAATGAAGCCACCGCCGTGGTGGACGTGCTTCAGAAGGCCGGTTTGCTGGAACAAACACAAAAGGGGCTGTATATTCTTACTCGCCCGGCGGCGCATGTGAAGGTCCGCGATGTATTGGCGCTTGGATGCGATGTGGCGCGCATCTTCAAGTCATCGGAGGCCGCTGTGGCGCGCGTCGAGCGAGCGCTGGGCGAACTGCAACAAAGCCTGGAATCCTGGAAAGACGGCAGCTCGCTTTTGCAAGCGCTTGAATCTGCCGGGCCTCCTTCTGGCGCGCGGACAGCCTGATTTCTGCCATGCCATTCGAGGCTGAATTGTGATCAATCTGATGGCCTTGCTTTCCGGCGCGATCAAGATGAATGCCTCGGATATTCATTTGTCCGAGGGGGTGCTTCCGTATCTGCGCGTCCGGGGCGACTTGAAGCGCGTTGAGAGCCAGCTGCTTACGGAAGAAGACATGCATGGGATCATGCAGATGATCATGCCGGATCGTCTGCGCAGCCAGCTCGAGGAACAACGCGGATGCGATTTCGCGTTCGCCCAGGAAGGAATCGGGCGGTTCCGTGTAGTGGCTTACTTCACGGACAATAAGCTCTGTTTTGCCCTGCGCGTGATTCCCCAGCAAATTCCCACGATAGACGAACTGGGCCTGCCCGAGGTGCTCAAGCGAGTGGCTCTGCTGGCCCGCGGCATGGTGCTTGTTACGGGAATCACCGGATCGGGAAAATCCACCACGCTGGCGGCGATGATTAATCACCTGAACCAGACCGAGGCGCGGCGGGTGATTACCATCGAGGACCCGATAGAATTCAAGTATTCCAACCGCAAAGCGATGATCAGCCAGCGCGAGGTGGGCAGCGATGTCGGCTCGTTCGGCACCGCATTGCGCCAGGCGTTGCGCGCGGACCCGGATGTGATACTGCTCGGCGAAATGCGCGACCTCGAAACGATCCGAATTGCCATCAAGGCGGCGGAAACGGGGCATTTGCTCTTTTCCACGCTCCACACGACAGGCGCCTCTCACACAATCGAGCGCATTCTGGCGCACTTTGATGTGGTCGAGCACGCGCTGGTTCGCGAACAAATCGCCTTGAACCTGCGGGCCACAATCACTCAGCGCCTGGCAAAATCGGCGGAAGGCAAAGGGCGCGTGGCGGCGATGGAAATTCTCCTGGTGACTGACATGGTGAAGAAACTGATTCTGGATTCCCGGATTTCGGACGTGGCCGGAATCATAGCCTCGCGAGAGGATGGAATGCAGACGATGGATCAAGCGCTGGGGGATTTGGTGAAGGCCAAACGCGTGGCGCTGGAAGAGGCGGCGCGCCACGCAAATGACTACTATGCACTAAGACGTTATGCGGCAGGAGTTGGGGCGTCAGGCGACGTTGGCGCAATCGTCGGAGGTCATTAAAATTGCGTAATCGGCGGATTCCGCCGGATTTTTGCTTGCGGGGCCTTCGGGTGTGGCCTACAAACCGATAGCCGAACAGTAAGCGCAGCGCTTACGGCCCTAAGGCACGAACTGAGGAAGTTTCCATGGCGGAACGCAACGCGTATGCAATTCTAGGTTTGCGAAAAGGCGCCTCGGAACAGGAAATTAAAAAAGCATTCATCGAAATGGTGAAGCGGTATGACCCTGAGAAGCATACCGAACGCTTCATGATCATTCAGAATGCGTATAAGCGGCTTCAAGACCCGAAGCGCAGGGCGCAAGAAGACCTGATGACTTTCAATGCTCCCCTTGGGGAATTTCATTTTAATGACGATGAAAAAGCGGCGGATACGGACCTGAATCACCTGAACCAGGCGATCCGGGATACGGATATAAAAATCCGTGACACTGGGGGCGCGGACCCCGGATTGCGGGCGGCGCTGATCCGCACACTGATGCAGCGGTCCTATGTGAATGTGCAAAAGAAACTTTGGGCCGAGGCAATCCGAGACTGGAATGAAATTCTCAAACAAGACACGGGGCATTTCCGCTCGAAGAACAACCTGCTGTTTGCCTATGTGGCGCTGGGGCATTCCTACGCCCAGCATCAGCTGCAGGAGGAAGCGGCGGAACTTTGGGAAAAAGCCCTGCAGATGAATCCCGATAACGTGGACGTGATCCACAATCTGGCCGTATGCCACGAACAACTGGGCAATCGCGAAAAGGCTCAGAAGTATTGGGCGGAAACGGTCAAGCGATGGAAGGCCCGCCTCGATCAGGAATCAGACAATGAATACCTGAGAAATCTAATCATCGAGGCGCACCGGCATTCCGGCGGCGCGATGGATGCCAAAGCGGCGACGGCGATGAGCAGCGGCGGAGCGCCTGGAGCGCCTACGACGGCGGCAGGCGCCGCCAAGTCCTCGGCCATCGAACAATATCGCGAAGTGCTCAAACTGAACCCGAATGACTTTGAAGCGCATTTCCAGATTTGCCAATCTCTGATGGAAGAGCAAAAGTGGGAGGAAGCGGCGGCGGAGTTGGAGCGCTTGAGCCGCGCCCACAACCGGAACATTGAAGTGCTGAATCTGCTTGGATGGGCGCAAATGAACTCGGGGCGCGTGGATGATGCCTTCCAGACCTGGCGCCGGGGATTGACGATCGACCCGAAAAGTTTTGCTACGAAGGACACGCTTGTTCGCGCGCATTTGACGCTTGGCAAAAAACTGCGCGAACAGGGCTTGTTTACGCCGGCTTTGGTTCACTTCAAACAGCTGCTGAGATACCTTGGCGAAGATAGCCCGGAAGTTCACATGGAGCTGGGCATCACTTTCGACATGAAAGGAGATATTCGCTCGGCGGCGGCGGAATACAACCGGGTCATTCAATTGGATCCCAAGAACAAGCTGGCACGCAAAGCCTTGACAGACTTGAAGATGAAACGCTAAAAACAATCGCAATTCAGCGTGTCTCCCGCAAGGGATTGGTGGAATGAGGCACGGCATCATTAGGAGGCAAGGCATGTGGAGGGCGTTGACGGACTGGGTCTTGGCGGACACGTTTGTGATCCGCGAGGCGCCGTTCCCCGTGGTTTCTCCCCCGGGAAAGCCGCGGCAACCCGCATCGCTGGATCTCCTTGAGGCAACGGCCTCTATCCTGCGTGAGCGCGAAGAACTGACCTTGCGGACGCAGGAACTCGAAAGCCAGTCGGGTGATCCCCAGCAAGCAATGCGCATCATCAAGCAGATGATTCCGGTTCTCGACGCTATGGATCGTGTTTTGGCTTATGCGCGGGATTGTCCGCCCTCCAAGGAGCTGGATAATTGGTTGAAGAGCGTGGAGGGTGTGTATTACAGGTTATTGACAACGCTGGAGCGCCACGGGTTGGAACCGGTCGAAAGCATCGGCAAACCGGTTGACCTGGAGGCGCATGAAGTGGTGGAATACATTCCATCCACCGAACACGCTCATAACAGCGTGGTGGCAGAGCGGTCGAAAGGTTACCGATTCCGAGGGAAATTGCTCCGAGACGCCAAAGTGGTTGTGGCGTATAATCCAAAAAACGGGTAAACTCTCATGGCGAGGATCATGGGCATCGATTTGGGCACCACCAACTCCGTGGTATCGGTGATGGAGAAGAACGGCCCATTTGTTGTTCCCAACAGCCTAGGGGAACGACTCACGCCGTCGGTGGTCGGCTTTTCCAAGTCAGGGGAAATCCTGGTAGGCAAGAAAGCCAAGCGCGCGGCCATCATGAATGTGGGCCGCACTGTGTTTTCCATTAAGCGCCACATGGGCACGAACTACCGCGTGCGTGTGGAAGGCAAGGAATACACGCCGCAGGAAATCTCGGCCATGATTCTCCAAAAGCTGAAACAAGACGCGGAGGATTACTTCGGCGAGGAAATCAGCCAGGCGGTCATTACCTGCCCGGCTTACTTCACCGACGCTCAACGCCAGGCCACAAAGGACTCGGGCGAAATCGCCGGACTCAAGGTGCGGCGAATCATCGACGAGCCGACCGCGGCGGCTCTTGCATACGGTCTCGACCGCCAGGATGACCAGATCATCATGGTCTATGACCTTGGCGGCGGCACGTTCGACGTTTCAATCATTGAAGTCATCTCGGGCGTTTTCCAGGTGCTGGCCATCCAGGGCAACACGCATCTGGGAGGCGATGACTTTGACAAGCGCATCGTTGACTATCTGCTCGATGAGTTTAAGAAAAAAACCGGCGCGGACTTGAGCGATGATCCCATCGCTGTCCAGCGCCTGAAGGAAGCGGCGGAAGAAGCCAAAATCGAGCTTTCAGAATTGAAAGAAACCCATGTGCTTGTCGAAGCAATCACGATGACGGACAAAGGGCCGCTGACGCTCGACATCACAATCACCCGCGAGACCTTCGAGGCGTTATGCGATGATTTGTTCAAACAAACCGTTCAGCCAATGCGCCAAGCAATCGAGGATGCCAACCTGACGGCGGAGAAAATCAATACGATCCTCCTCGTCGGCGGTTCGACGCGCATCCCGATGATTCAACGCATCGTCCGTGAGCAGATGAACAAAAACGCGTCGCGCGATATTTCGCCTGAAGAAGTGGTGGCGATGGGCGCGGCCGTGCAAACGCTGGTTCTTTCGCCGATCGAGGGCGAAATCGAAGACACACTGGCCACGCGCTATGGAATGCAAAAGCCGGTCATTATCCACATGACGCCCTTCTCGCTCGGCGTGGGGCTTCAAAATGACCAGTTCGGCGTGATTATCGAGCGCAACTCGACATATCCGACCGAAGCCAAGGACATCTTCACGACCACTCGCGATTTCCAGGAAGCCATCTCCTTCCCCATCTATGAAGGCGAGGAGCAAGTGGCTTCCGACAATACCTTCCTTGATCTTCTGCGCATTGAAGGAATCACGCCGGCGCCGCGGGGCGTGCCGCGCATCGAGGTGACGTTCCGCCTGAATCAGGACCGCATTCTCGAAGCGCGCGCCGAGGACCTGGCCACCGGCGTTGAGAAGAGAATCACAGTGGCCGCCACGGGACACCGCCTGAGCGAGTCGGAAAAACAGCGCATGATCCGCGAATCGAAAGAACGCGTAACCAAGATGCTGCGGGCGAAGATCAAAGAATCCCGCACAGAAGAAGCGCGCTCGATTCTGGATCGCGTGGAGAGAACGGCTTCTTCGAATCCGTCGCATCCGCGCATGAGCGAACTGACAAGCAAGAGCGAGCAACTGCGCCGGGCCATCGAATCGGGCGATGAGTCAAAACTCGATGATCTGATTGATGAAATGCTTCGCGTCCTCACCGAAGTGGAAGCGGGCGCCTGACGCCGCGATTTCATGGTTATAGATGCTGCCGCCCGCCCCGGGTTTCAGAACGAAATACGAACTGGGGCGGGCGCTTTCTATTTGGGGAGTCGCCCAATACCATTATTTCATCGGTCAGACAGGTCCGACAGGTCCGATGGCTACGATAAATCCCATCGGAATCATCTATCCCATTTCCGCGACACATCAGCAGTTATTCGAATTTGTATAAGTTCACGGAGGCGTCCACGCGATGAGAGTGATCTTGCTCGGAACGGGCGGGTATTATCCCACAGATAAACGGCAGACCGCGTGCGTCTGGCTGCCCGAGGCAGGCATTGCGCTCGATGCGGGCACGGGATTGTGGCGATTGCGCGATATGGATTTGCCCGCGCAAATTCATATTCTGCTCAGCCACGGACATCTGGATCATTCGGGCGGGCTTGTGTATTTGCTCGGGGCGCTGAGGCGGGAAAACCGCGCGGGAGACGGGCAGGCCGAAGGCGTTACAGTATGGGCGCCGGGAACAATTGGGGACGAAGTTGTTGAGCGGATTTTCGGCGAGCCAGTGTTTGGGCGCGAATGGGACGAGATGCCGTTCCAGACCGCGACGCGCCGGCTGCCCACCGAGCCATTCGAGTTGGGCGGCATGAAGATCGAGACGCTGGCGCTGGCGCACGGACGGCGCGGCTCTGTGGCGTTTCGCCTGACGGACCGCGATGGGAAGACGCTAGTATATTTGACCGATACGTTTTGCGGTGCGGAACATGTGGATTTCTGTCGCGATGCGGACTTAATCCTGGGCGAAGCGTTTGTGCGCTCGGAGGCGGAAGAGGTGGCGCGGGCCGCCGGACACTCCACTCCGCGCCACCTGGCCCGGCTGGCCGCCGATGCTCGCGCGCGCCAGCTTGTGCTCATCCACATCAACCCCGACGACCCTTCGCCCGAAACGCTAACTGACGAGGCCACATCCACTTTCCCCAACACAATCCTTAGCCATGATGGGATGGAATTCCGCCTGTGATTGCGCAGAGCGCCCGCGCGCGTTCCGCCGGACGGTCAACCTGCCGCCGTCAGAATACGAGTTTGATGTTTTTCTTTTCGGCGAGGCTTTCCTGGAATTTTCCCGCGCTCTCGATTGAGTTGGTGCGTTTCAGGCGTTCCTTGATCTGGTCGCGAACTTCGTCGAGAGGAGTAATGCTTTCCGGTGTCTCGGAATCAGCCCACAGCAGATAGAAGCGTCCGTCCATTTCCACCGGCCCCACGACCTTTTTCAGTTCGATCCCCTTCAATGTGCCTTTCAAGCCGCCCAGATAGGATTCCGTGACTTTCCCCACTGAACCGCTTGATGAGGCGGCGAGTTCGCTGTTCTTTTCGGCGATTTTCTTAAAATCATCCAGGCTTTTGATCGAACTCTTCCAGGCTTCCATTTGTTTTTGGGTTTCCTGCCTGGCCTTTTCAATTTCTTCGCGAAGAGCCGCTTTTGGCCCGGAGGCGCTGAGGCGGATCACATACAAGTCCAGTTGGCGAGGCTGTTTGTAAGAGGTGTCCTGGTTCTTGTCGTAATACTCTTTGATCGCCTCTTCAGTGGCATCCGCGGTTGCCTTTTCGCCCTGGGACTGGATGTAATACTGCGCCATCGTGCGGATTCTGGATTGCTCGACGACTTGCTTGACCTCAGGCAGATCAAGAATGCCGCGTTTTTGCGCGTCTTGAAGCAGGATAACCTTCTGGAATTCGGCGTCATACACGAGCGCGTCGCGAACCTGTTTTTCAGTGGACGCGGTTGTCAGCGTGTCGCCAACAGTTGCAAGCAACTTCGCGCGCTCGATTTTTACATCGCCTGCCTCGGCCACAATCGCCTTCTCATCAGCGGTCTGGCGCAAGGCATCCATGTGAATTTTCAGCAAGGGGCTGTTCGTATAGAGATTCTGGAGGTACTCCGTGACTTTATCGCGTTCCTGTTCGCGCTTGAGTGTTCGCACAAGAGTTGGGCGCACTTCGTCAAGCGACTTGACGCGCTCATCCTCGCGCGAAACCACCTCGATGATGTGCCAGCCATGCTTGGTATGGAAAGGCTTTGAATACTTCCCGATTTCCGTCGTCTTCACTGCCTCGACAATTTCCTTGAGCATGGGGCGCTCGGGATCGGGCGTGATCGTGACGGCTTCGGCGCCGGTGGGCGACTCGGAATACTGCTTGGCCAGGTCCTCGAATTTCTTGCCTTCCTGAAGTTCTTTGTAAATGGACTCGATCTTGTCTTTGATTTTGGCGGAGTCTTCCTCCGGCATCGGGACCAGAAGGATTTCGCCGTTTTGCAGCGGGAGAACTTTCTTTTCGCCTTCTTTTTCTCCCACAGGTTCGCCGCGGGGGCGTTTTGTATCTTTGAAAAGGATCAGTGAGGATTTCGATGCATCTTTGGCGGCATTTTTCGCGATGGATTCGAGCGTGTCGCCTTCCTTAACCGTATAGGGCATGTAGGTATTCAGATAAATATGCCTGATGCTGAAACTGAAATGGGTTTTGTATTTGTCGATGTTTTTCTCGTAGGCCGCTTTGATTGCCTCGTCTGTGGGAGAGGTGACGGCATCGCTGATGGTCGTTTTGTATAAGTGGCTGATGATGACGCGGCTTTTGGCGTCATCAAGCGCCTTGTCAAGGTCCTTGGGGCGAGTCCATTCCTTGTCTTCGGCGGCCATGAGCGCTGCCACTTGCGCCGTGGCGGCTTCGCGCGCCATCCGTTCGAGCGCCTCTCGTGATATGCCTTTCAGAGCGTCCAGAGTCACATCGCGCCCGGCGCCCGCCAGATAAGCGACGAAATCCCCAGCGGTCATCTGGCCGCCGTCATAAGTGGCCAGGACTGTGTCTTTTCCTTTGGGAAGCTCGATGGCCTGAGCGCGAGGGGCAAATGCCGCCATCGCCAGCGCCGCGAAAAAGAGCGGCAGGATGAAATGCGGAATCCTGCGTGCTCTAAAAGACATGATTCCAGAAGAAATTTCTGAGATGGAAATGCCATTCGATTTGCGGCTTGCGCCAAGCGGTTCTCGCATTTTCTGATCCTCCATATCGATTCGACGGAAGGAAGCTTGCGGGGGTGGAAATACGGCATTCCTGGCATGTTCAGAACCAGTCCGCCCCAACAGCGAACTGCCTTATACCTGATTTTCGCCGCCGATCAAGAGAGAATGGTTTTTCATCCTCAGCACTCGGCGGATGACATGTGCTGGCAGCCAGGCGGGCGAGGCCGCCAGGCACGCGAACAGCGCGCGAAGCGCTTTGAGAATACTATGGTTTCCGCGATGATAAAACATGCGATTGTAATAATAAGCCGCTAGCAGCATGGGCGTGTTCTTCCCCAGGTTGCGCGCAAAAGGCTCCGTTTCCGGCAGGAAGGAAGCTTTGGCCAGATGGCGGCGGACGAGATCAGGATGCGGCGCCGGGCGAACGGCCAGCAACTCGAGCGCATTGGCAATGCGATGGAGTTCCGATTGTTTGGGTTCGGCGCCAAGTTGGTGCAGCAAATAAAGAAATACAGAGATGCGCGCATGGGGTTCGATATCTGAGTAATCGGAAACGACCTGCGGGTATTGGAAATGCTTCTCAATGACGCGCAGCATGGCGGTTTCCATGCGTGAGATGTCGCGCGTCATTGCGGCGGAATGCCGTCGGTAGCGCGCGAAAAGAGCATCTACGCAAACAGGCGACCATCCGTGCTCCGCCATGTGAAGCCACAGGTCCCAGTCCTCGGCGGCGCGCAACGTTTCGTCAAATCCTCCGCATTCTTGCACGCACGCGCGCCTCACAACCGCCGCATGCACAGGGAAAAAATTGCCGAGCAAAAGAAGGCGCAGAAAATCCTTCTCGATGCCCTGCTTGAAACGTGCGGACGGCGTGGGAACCGAGGTGGACTTGCCGTGTTCATCGACGAATTCCCAGCCGCCCAAAACCCAATTGGCGCCGGGGGATTTATCGAATGCATCCAGCGCGCGCTCGATTGTATCCGGATGCCAGAGGTCGTCAGAATCGAGAAAGCCGATGAATTCGCCCGTGGCGCTGCGCAACCCGGTGTTTCGCGCCGCGGAAAGTCCGGCATTGGATTGCGTGATCACGTGAATCTTCCCGCTATACTGCTCTAATACATTGGGCGTATCGTCTGTCGAACCGTCGTTGACAACAATAATTTCCACGCCTTCACGGCGTGTTTGAGCCAATACGCTATCGATGGCCTGTCCAACAAAGGCGGACTGATTGTAGGCGGGGATGATAGCGCTGAGTCGGGGAGGCGTCATGGGTGATTCAACTGGCCGAAAACAAGATGGGCGGCATCCTATTCAAGTATCGCATGGTTTACATGCCATTGGCGGAACCGGATCGAAAGTTTTCCCATTTCTGGCGCGCGGAATAGGGCAGGGGCGAAAATAACAAGCATTTTGCCAGCCAGAGCCAGGGAGTTGGCTGCCGGAGCTGCCTGGCGGCAATGCAAACAAGCCGGAGTCCGGCGCAGACGCGGCGATTGAGTATCAGACGATGCCCAAGATTCATGATCGGCCCGCCGTGTGCTTCGGCCGCTTGGGGAAAATCGGCGAGCAAACGCCACAAAGGCCAGAGATGCCTGACATCGCGCAATCGCAGCGGCGCAGATTCTCTGTGCAACGCTTTCCAGAATCGCGAATAGGCCACATGCTCAAGCGTTTCGTTTTGCTGCGCCAGGCATTCGCTAACGGCGGCGAACGAAATTGCCAGAGTGGCTTCTCGCTGCGGGCCGCGCCGAAGGTCCGAGACGTTGCCCGGAATTTCGCGGCGGCGCACAAGAACCTCCTGCAAATTCGACATCTCTCCGCGTCCGCTCAGCCGCCACCAAAGGTCGTAATCCTGTGCGTAGCGATACTTTTCATTGTAGCCGCCCGCATCGGCAATGGCGTCGCGGCGAATCATCATGGAGGAATGCACGAAGGTGTTGTTGAGAAGAAGCCTGGCTCGAAGAAGCGCATGAGACGCCGGAGGCCGCGCCTCATGCACTATGTTGCCTTGTGAGTCCTCGTAGCGCGCCCATGCGCCCGCCGCGAGGAGTCTGGCGTTTTCCTCCAGGCGTTTCACCTGCCGCTCGAACCGCGCGGGCAGCGAAATGTCGTCGGCGTCCATGCGCGCCACGTATTGACCGCGCGCAATGGCAAGGCCGCGATTGAGCGAGCGCGTAAGGCCGAGGTTTTGTTCATTGCGCAGCAGGCGGATGCGCGAATCTGAATTCGCACATGAACACAGGATTTCCGCGGTCGAATCCGTTGAGGCGTCGTCGATAACGATGAACTCAAAATCCCGAAAACTCTGGGCAAGGATGCTGTCAATCGCCTCGCGCAGATACTTTTCTCCATTATACACAGACATGAGCACGGAAATGCGGGGCGGGGCGTTTGAATCGGCGCTGGTTTTGCCGGATGTGCTCATGATGGGGGAATTCAGCATCCAAATCGTGCGGCGCGGTCTGAGATGAATTCGGAAAGGAACATGGGGCGAATCGCCGCCCGCGCTGCTCCTGCCGCCGCTTCTGGGGATCAGGACCGCTTCGGCGCAAAGAAATGTCTCAGAAATGAATGGGTTTTCGCATCTCCAATTTTCACGCGCAATCGCCGAAGCATCTGGTGGCCAGATCGGGGCAGCAGATCAAGCGGCCGGCCAAAAGAATTCGCGCGGACCAACTCGGGATTGTGCCATCCCATCGAGCAAACGCGATTAAATTGCCAGGGGATGGAGGCCAGAGGATGATCGCGCACAATGCCGCAGATGAGAGCAATGGTGTGGACGCGGAACCATGTGGCGAAAAGATTCGAGGTGTTGGGAGGACAATAGGTTCGCTGAAGACCGCTTTGAATCAGCGGCTGGTTGCGGACATAGACAAAACCGCCGTCGGGCATACGATTTTGGAGGATGGCATCGAGGCAATCGGCCAGCGCGAAGCGCACAGCGCGCGGACGATGCCCCGTGCGGCGGTAACAATTGACGATCATGTCCACTGCATCGACATCTTCGCAGGCGCCGCCGCCTCCCCGGCGCGTGAAAGTGCCATCTGGATGCTGAAGGCGCAATACTGTGTCGATCGTTCGCGCCGCATAAGGAAGCGGGCGTTCGCAATAATAATAAACCAACAACTGATGATACGCTCCATAAACGGCTTCGTAGGCGTCGCAGAATCCATTGGTTCCCCACAGGCCGGTCTGCGGATCCATTTGGAGATCGAGCCATTCGAAATAGGCGTCGAGGGCCGTTTGCGCCTTGGCGATTTTTTCCTGATCGCGCAAATGAATCAGAAACTGGCCAAGGAAAAGGAGATTGTTGCCTTCATGCCAGGCTCGGCGCCAGTCGCGCTGGCTTAGCCATTCGCGAAGGCGCTCTTTTCCCAGAAACTGTTTTGCCCAGGCGATGGAAAGATCGGGGCGGCTTTCCAGCACGTCCAGAGCAGGAAGAACAAGCGACGTCAGATGAAGCGAGGCATACTCGAAGGCATCGGATGACAGAGAATTTCGCGCGTCTTGAATTTCCGGTCCTTCAAACAATCCGGTTTGCGGATTCTGGAATTTGCGGATTGCTTGCGCCCAATTGGCCTTTTCTTCCGCGGAGATTTCATGCAGCGCGCCGAGATAATGCATCGTCATCGCGGCATAACATGACGCGCCCAAGGTAATCTGGCCGCTTGGGCAAATCACATAGTATCCGGTTTCCGCAGCGCGGCACGAAGCGATGAATTCTAGCGCCTGCTGGCGAAATTCCTGGGGATTCACGCTCCGCTCGCCCTTGTTGCTACGCACGGCGGGAACACGCCTTTCCGCTACGCAGGCTTTTCCAGAAGGATGCGAATTGCCTGTGTGGCGAGGTCATCGACGCTTAGTTGCCTGCCGCGAAACGCCAGCGGGAATTGAAAAACCAAATTCAGGTGGTCGCGAACCTTGAATGTGTCATCAACGACGATGCGGCAGCCGGATTGCCTCCATATTTGCTGATATTCGGAAAATCGCAAGCCATTGAGCGGCTGTAAAGATTCGCGCTTGCGGCCCAGGTCCGATATGCCGATTTGTTTCAATTTTTCCTCGATAAACTGCATGGAGAAAAGGATTTGCGGATAGGGCATTCGCAGGCTTCGGTAGGCATGAAGGCCCCAGGGCGACCAATACAGAGGGCCGAAATGAAGGTAAATCCGTCCGCCCGGACGGCACAGGCGGAGCAGTTCATCCAAAGCGGACTTGGGATTGGGAATATGCTCGAATGTGTTGAATGAGCATATAAAATCAAAGGATTCGGGGGCGAGTTGGGTCGGCGAGCAGAGGCTTGCGGATGTGAAAGGAAGGCCGCGCGCGCGCGCGTCGCGCCAGTCTTCCATATCCAGCAAAGTCACCTGATGACCAAAGTGTGCAAGGACCGCTCCGGTCATGCCATCGCCGCATCCGGCCTCAAGAATCCGCGCGCCGGGGGAGCGCAGGCTCTCTGTGGATTCCAGCATTTCGAGCGTCCGCTCCGCGCCGCGCTTCCACAGGCTGTATGCATCGTAGCCATACTCGGGCATGGGCGGAAAACGATTTTGCAAAGTGGCAAATACTTCCTCCGAGTCGAGCGGAGCAGGCGGCGCGGGATCATCGAGAATTTGACGCAGCCTCTCATTTTCGCGCGCCAGGCGGTTTTGCTGCGCGGCGTCGTCGATTTTCCGCAGGATATTTCCCGCCAGTTTCTTCGATCGCGACAATTGACTCATAATTCCCGCAAAGACTTCACGACATTCCTCATGCCTTATGAGTTAGCCTTCCAGTCACAGTCGAGAAGCAATTGACCGATCGACATCGGATTCCCGACTACTTCCACGCGGACATTCCGTTTCCAATCATATAGCTCTGTTCTGGATTCATCCCAGAGCGAGCAGAAAAATGAAAGAACCTGATTATTGGCCGGAATAGAACGAATATGAAAATCCAAATGGCCATCCTTAGGCAAATCTTGAAATGGTTTTCCATAGTCTGGATTGGAACCCTGAAAGAATACGCCAAATTGATCGCGGATCAAAATGTCATAAATCAAAGATTTTACCGAAGGATCGGCGCGGTAATGCGTCCGGAAGGTCAGGGACTGGCCTGTTTTTATGGATTCCACGCTCTTGCCAGCGGAATCGAGGAATTCCATTTTTGTAATCACAACTTTTCCAGTTCCCATCGCGGGCGCCGTTCCCGCGTCCATCTCGATATTTTTCTGTTCATGGATCATATCCGCGATGAACTGGCGGATGGCCTCTTCGGTTTTCCCGAGGAACTGAACGCGTCCGTCTTTCAGATACAGCGTGCGGTCGCAAAACCGCGCGATGTTGTGCATGTTGTGCGACACGAGCACGGACGCCACACCGTTCTTTTTGAATGTGCCGACCGTGTTGAAGCACTTGGCCTGGAAGGCGACATCGCCCACAGCGAGGATTTCGTCAATCAATAGAATGCGCGGATTCATATAGGCGGCTACGCTGAATCCGAGGCGGACATACATGCCCGAGCTGTAAAATTTCACCGGGCTGTCGATGAATTTATCCAGGCCGGAGAATTCGACGATTTTGCCAAACACTGCGTCGATTTCGCGGCGCTTCATCCCCATGACCGCGCCGTTCACATAGATATTCTCGCGGCCCGAGAGAAGCGGATGAAATCCCGCGCCGACTTCGATGAGCGCGCCCACACGCCCGCGCATTTCGATCCGGCCCACATCGGGCAGGATGATTCCGTTCAGCATTTTGAGAAGAGTGCTTTTTCCCGCGCCATTGTGCCCAATCAACCCAAGGCATTCGCCGGGGCGGACTTCGAAATCCACGCCGCTCACGGCCCAGAATTCATCCGCGCGAAGGCTGGAAGCGCCAGCCTTTGCCCCAATGAAATCCTTCGCCATGTCGGTCATGCCATACAACATGGACCGCCGAAGCGTGCGGGCAAACTTTTTCGATACCGACTCGGCGCGGATTGTTGCCTCTTGGCTCATCGCGAACCCATCCGTTCCGCCATGCGCGTTTCGGCAAGTTTGAACACGCGCCATCCCAGAAAAAACAGGACAATTCCCAGCGCGGCGCTCCATGTGTATGCCGTCAGGTCTGCCGGGATGCCGCGAATCACGAGGTCGCGCGGCGTTTCCACAAGCGCGGCCATCGGATTATACTGGCTGAGTTTGGCGAACCAGCCGGCGCGCGCCGGATACAACACGGGCGTGACGAACATGAGAAATGTGGAGGCCAGCGACACTCCGTATGCCACGTCCTGGATTACGGCGTTCAATAGCGAAAAAACAAAGCCAAGTCCCATCGTAAGGAAAAAAATCGGAAGGATCGACAGCGGGAAAAGAAACGCCGAACGCGCGGGAACAATTCGGAACCACGCGAACACCGCAATCACCAATATCAAACGCACAAGGAGTTCCACAACGGCCTGGCCTATGGCGGCAATCACCAGCGTTTCCTTGGGGAAGTTGATTTTTACGACCATGCTTCCGCCAGCAACGATCGAGTTCGTGCATGCCACAAGGCCGCCCGCAAACACCTGCCAGACGGTCAGCCCCAGCAGCGCATAGGCCACGTAAGGAACGCCAACATCGCCAATTGTGAGGACGCCGCTGCGGTTGAGGAACACAAAGGTGCCGACGGCGACAATGGGAAGGATGAGCGCCCAAGCCCACCCGAAAAGCGTTTGTTTATAGCGCGCTTTGAAATCGCGGACAAAGAGGCTCCAGATCAGTTCGCGGCTTTTCCAGAGGTCCGCGGCCATGCGGCGCCAAATCCGCAATCCCCAGCCCGAGTGGATTCCCGGCTCGTAAATGGTTGCGGACGCCGGGAGGTTCGGCGCCAGGCCTGGGCACGGCGGCACGCTGGCGGTTTCTGCCGGGCGTGTCGCGGACGCGGCCTTTGCGGCGGCGGCAGCGGAGGCTGGCGTGGCGGAACTCGGGACGCTGGAATTGGAATCGGGCATAAGGGCAATTAATTCACGTTTGAATCATAGGGCGGCATTAGCCGGGTTGCCGAAACCCTTGATCGTGTAGCCTTCCGCAGTTTTCAAAGTCAAGATGATCCCCCTGAATTGCGCCGCCCGGCGCCTCCGCGCGCGTGAATTCCACAATGGCAGCCAGTGCAAAGCCTGCCGCTCCCAAGCAATCGCACTCGCCAGGCCGAGTGTATAAAAGAAGAGCAGAAAAGAAAAAACAGCCTTCGAAAGGGCCTTTCCCAGGCAGCGTTTTCCGTGGATAGGGCCTATGGCTCTTTGTAATCCGCGGCCAGGGGGCTCTTTTGCCTTTTTCCAGAGGACTGCGCGAAAAAACGGGCGAATTAAATGGTTCCATCATATCCCTGTTCCCCAGCGAAATAAGACATACGATCCGCCTGTTTTGTTGGTAAGGCGCTGATGCATTTTAAGCGGTCTTGCCAGCCGAACTGGATAGAGCGCGTCTGACTGTCGGCTTTTCGTCCGCCAGATTATAGAAGCAATCTCTGCGGCGAGGTTCGAATCCGGCTTCTTCGATCAAGCGGCGCAGCGTCGCTTCGTCCATGCGGAATTCCGCGCCGGCCGCACGCACCACATTCTCCTCGATCATTACCGACCCCATGTCGTCGGAGCCGTAAAACAGTGAAATCTGCCCGATCCGCCCGCCTTGTGTTACCCACGAAGACTGGATATGGCGAATGTTGTCGAGGTAAAGGCGCGCGACGGCGAGCGTTCGCAGATAATCCCATGACCCCACTTCGGCGATATGGCGCTCGGCTTGCAGGCGCGTGTTGCCGGGCTGGAAGGTCCAGGGAATAAACGCCGTAAAGCCGCCGGTTTCGTCCTGCAGGTCGCGGATGCGCCGCAGATGCTCGATGCGGTCAGCAAGCAACTCGATGTGACCGAACATCATTGTGGCTGTCGAGCGCCCGCCCATCCGGTGCCACGCGCGATGGACGCCGAGCCATTCCTCGACAGTGCATTTGCCGGGCGAAAGCGCCGCGCGAACGCGCTCGACGAGGATTTCCGCCCCGCCGCCGGGGATTGAGCCGAGACCGGCCTTGCGCAAGCGGCGCAATGCCTCTTCAAGCGGGAGGCGGCTGATCCGCGCCATCGCAACGATTTCAGGCGCGGAAAATCCGTGGATGTGGATGCCGTAAGCGCCCTTGATGAAGCGCAGCATTTCCTCTGCGGCCTCGACGCCAAACTCCGGATGCATTCCGCCCTGGAGGAGAATTTGGCGTCCGCCGAGCGCGATGGTTTCCTCGATTTTCCTGCCCAATTCCGCCTGCGCGAGCGAATAGGCGTCGGCATCGCCCTGCCGCCGCGAAAAGGCGCAAAACGAACACGATGCGGTGCAAACGTTCGTATAATTGATGTTGCGATCAACGATATAGGTCACGCGGTGCTCGGGATTGTGGCGGAGCCGCGCCGCGTATGCCGCTGCGGAAAGCTCGGGCAATTCGGCGCGTTCGAGCAACGCCAGCGCCTCGGCGTCGTCCATGCGGCGCCCTTTAAATTCTTGTTCAGGAATTTCACTTCTTCTCTCTATCTCTGTGTCCTCCGCGCCTCCGCGGTGCCTTCCTTCTTTCTCTTGCCGCTCCTGGAAAAGCGCGCGCGCCAATTCGAGATCGCCAGCGGTGGTGATTTTGAAATTGCACTCCTCGCCAGGAACATGCGCCACCGGATGCCCGAGGCGGCGCACCAACTGCGCGTCGTCGGTTGGGTTGCGGATTCCCTCGGCTCGCGCTTGCTCAAAGGCGCGCCGGATCAGCGAAAAATCAAATGCCTGCGGGGTTTGCACACGCCCGAGCCGCGAGCGATCCGCCACGTCGCCGATTCCATCCGCCTGCATTTCCACGAGCGTATCCGCCACGGCGATGAGCGGAACCGCCGCGCCGCGCGATTCGGCCGCGTCGATCAGGCGCGAAATCAGGTCTTCGCCAAGGAATGGCCGCGCCGCGTCGTGGATGAGCGCGATGCGCGTTTCGGGCGGCGCCGCGGCAAGTCCCGCTTCGCCCGAATCCATCCGCGTCTCGCCGCCAAGGACAATCGACCAAGGCTTTTCCGCGTCTTCGCGTTCCATCCAACCGAGCGCCCGCTCGATCCAGTCTTCGCGGCAGACCAGCACCAAATATCCAATGCGCGGATTGCGGAGAAACGCGCACACCGAGTGCATGAAAATGGGCCGCCCCCCCAGGTCCAGGAATTGCTTGGGGATGTCCGCGCCCATGCGCGTGCCGCTTCCGGAGGCGAGAACAATGGCGGTGTTCATAAAGGTATTGAACAGAAGAAATACAAACCAGAGAAATATAAACCACAAAGCCGCAAAGGCACCAGGAAATCATTTTTCCGGAAAAGCGCATTCAATTTCTTTTTCTTCCTTTGTGTCTTTGAGCCTTCGTGGTAAATTATTCTTCGCTTCCATCAAGCATCGCCGCGGCGTCTTGCGCGGTGAATTGCTCGAACGACTCAATCACGCGATCCGCCCCCGATTCGAGAAGAATCGGCCTGGGATATGTCGTAGTGATGGCCAGGCATTTCATCCCCGCCGCGTGCGCCGCCTGAATTCCGTGAATCGAATCCTCGGCGACCAGGCAGCGGTCCGGCGGGAGGTTGATTTTGGCGGCCGCAAGTGTGAATACCTCGGGATCGGGTTTGCCACAGCGAACTTCTTCCGCGCAGGTGAAAGCGGAAAGATACGGTCCGAGGTCCAGTTCCTGAATCACCATTTCGACATTGGCGCGCGGACCCGAGGAAGCGATGGCAATGGTCCATCCGGCGCGATGCAGGCTTTGGATGAGTGGAATCACGCCCGGCAGAGCTTGCGCGCGCCCGGCGAGCGCTCGCCGATACAGCGCCTCTTTGCGGGCGGCATGTCGCTCGATTTCCTCATCGGATAGAGGGCGGCCAAAGAGCACGGGAAGTATCTGGGCGTTGGCCTTGCCGAACTGATCGCGGAAGAAATCCTTCGCGATGACCATGCCGTTTTCCTCGCCCCATTGCCGCCAGCCCTCCAAGTGAATTGGGGCCGAGTCAAGAAGGACGCCATCCATGTCGAAGAGAATTCCGCGTTTCATGGCGGCGATGATGGAAGCGGCAGGCCCCTTTCGGGTCAAGAGAAAGCGCAAGATGGCAGTGCGGGGCATGGCGACGCCGAACAGGGCGGCGCGGCGCGGGAATTTGGTTTTCGCTGCGGGCCGCACGGGCCTGAATTCCCCCCGTTCCTTTCGTTTCAAAGTTTTGCTGTTGAAAATAATGTGAAAAAAGGCTTGCCTCTCCTCGGGGTTCTGCGTCTTTCCCTTGGAGGGCGCTGTCCTCAGGGAAGTTCCCCTGATCTTGCTCCCGTCCCCGCTGATAAATTTCTACCGTCGAAGCAGAGGAGGTTACCATTTCATGTCGCAGCACGTGGAAGAACCGACCCTAAAGGAACTTATCGAGTATATCGCCCAGGCGCTGGTGGATCAGCCCGATCAAGTCAAGGTCACTGCAGTCGAGAGCGAAACAAGCGTCATTATCGAGTTGCGCGTGGCGCGCGACGACGTGGGCAAGGTGATTGGAAAGGGCGGACAAACCGCCAAAGCCCTTCGCAAAATCCTGAGCGCCGCCGCCACGAAACTCCGAAAAAAATCTCTGCTGCAAATCGTCGAGGAATACTAAATTCGCTTTTGGGCGCTTTCGGCCCTCCTCTTGCGCCCGTTCCTTGCCAATGCAAGCCATCCTTCGGCGGATGCGGCCGGGTCGAGTGAACGGGCTGTCAATTTTCCCCGAAGGTTTTTCAAAATGCTGCGTCCCAACGAGAACGATCCTGTCAGTCTTCCTCCCCGGCTTCTGAGGCGGCGGCGTCATTTCCGCCTTCGCCGGCGCAATTACCGCGAACTTCCATCCGCGGAAGGCGCCGATGCCCTTTTGCGCGAGCGCCTGGACGAGGCGATCCGGGAAAAGGAAGACTGGATGGAAAAGGCTGCTCGCGCCGCGGACCTTGGCGCGCGCGCTCGCGCCGATCTGGAAAACTTCCGCCGCCGCGTGCAAAAGGAGCGCGAGGAACTCCGCCATGCGCTAACGGCGGATGTTCTCGCCTCGTTTCTGATTGTGCTCGAGCATTTCGATCTGGCTCTTCAGGCGGCGGATTCTTCGCCCGACCCTCGCGCCGTTCTCGATGGGGTCCACATGATTCATCGCGAGCTGATTGGCGTGCTCGAATCCCTTGGCATCGAGAAGATCAACGCGGTGGGAGTGCAATTCAATCCGGCAATTCACGAGGCGGTGGCGACGGAATCTGTTCCAGACGCTCCGCCTCATGCCGTGGTTGCCGTGCTTCGCCCGGGCTGGAAATACCGCGAGCGCTGCCTTCGAGCCGCAATGGTGAAAGTCAACAACCCAGCGGAGCCGCTTTCGCCGAAACCGGCGCCGCGTTCGCCCGAATCGCCAGCGCCTGCGTCCGCGCCAGAGGAATCCGCCGAATAGCGTGCACACGCGCGGGTTTTGTCAGGGTTTCAGACTCACCTGAATTTGCGTCACGCGGCCGGCTTCGATGGAAACCGCCGGGATTTGTGCTTTGCCAATGCCCGCTTTTTCTACTTCCAGTGAAAGCGGTCCGGGCGGCAGGTTGAGAATTGAAAACAACCCATCGCCCGATGAAATCCAGTAAAATGGATATTGGGGAATCCGCACGTGTGCGTCCGTCACTTTTTGCCCCGAGGCATCCGTAACAGTGCCTATCAAAATGCCCGCCGTGTGATTTTTCTTCCAGGGCATCTCGGGCAGCGGGGCTTTTTGGGCATATACCTTTTTGTAGGTTGCCCAGCGGTCCATTTTTTCCACGCCGCCATAAGAAAAACCGACAATGCCGGGGCCGTTCACTGAGCGTGTATATTCAATTTCTCGAATAGGCTCCTCGGCATTCTTGTATTTTGTCTGGATGCCGCCGTAAATGTGGCGTCCGCTTGAATTCGCGAGGAAATATCTGTAGAGTTCATCGTAGTCGGGCTTTTTGCCCCCGATGTCCCAATAAATCATTGGCACGAGGGCATCCACCGCTCCGGCGCGGATCCAGGCCAGGCTGTCCTGGTTGTAGTCATGGAGTCCGCTGGAAAAACCGCCATAGCCGGGGATTTTCGTGTTGTCGTAAATACCCCAGACCGAAGTCGTTAGCTTCACCTGCGGTTTCACACTCTGGATTTGCGCATACAAGTCCGAGACAAACAGCGTGATCTGAGCGCGCTGCCAGTCTGTCATCGAAAGCTTGCTTGGATTGCCCGGTCCCTCGAAACGCGCCTTGCTGACGGCATCCATGGTTTTCGAAGTCGGGTAACGGATTCGGTCGAGGTGAATTCCGTCAACGTTGTAGCGGCGGACCACATCCATAATGGCGCTTCTGACATGCGCCTGCACCTCGGGATTGCCGGGTGAAAGGTAATAATACTCTTCCCAGACTGGCTCTCCTTTGGAGTCCCTCACGAGCCAATCCGCGTGTTTGTGGTAAAAATACTCTTTGCTTTCCGGAGGCGTCTGGCTGTTCCAGCACGGGAAAGCGTTGATATAGGCATGGAATTCCAGCCCTTTCGCGTGCGCCTCCTCGATGGCAAAGGCCAGCGGATCGAATCCAGGGTCCTTTCCGCCGAACAAAGGCGACCAGGGTTCGAGTGTGCTCGGATACAGGGTATCGGTTTGGCCGCGCACCTGGAAAAACACCGCATTAAAGTTGTTGTCCGCCAAGGTCTTCATAATCAGGCGGATGCGATTTTTCATCACTTCCACATTTCCCGTGTTGTCGGGCCATTCAAATCGCGTCACCCACATGCCACGCAATTCGGGCTTCTCCGCATTTTGAGCGCATA
>CAYUNT010000050.1:0-24486 GCA_964446285.1 uncultured Candidatus Sumerlaeota bacterium
GTTCGTCTTTTGAAGATTTATGGAAACCGAATACCAACGAACGTCTTTTTCTCCCCTTTCGGTGCCAGCAGTTCGTCTTTTGAAGATTTATGGAAACTCTTCTCTTGGGAATCTAAATATCATCTTGATTTTCGAGGTTGTTTTCGAGCGCCTCGAAATCCGGGGTCCCTGGCCGGGGATCATCTCCCTCCCCGCAGGTTTGTTGCGTCCTTAAGCAGTCCAATTCCAGCAATTTGCATTGATTTCGAGCGCCCCCCGCGAAAACCCCGTTTGCGCGGCGCTCGAAATAGATGTCAAAGAGCAGGCATGGCAGGCAGTTCTATTGGCAAATGCCAATTGTGCGCCTGGGGGCGGCGCCGAACGCAAACATCTTCAAGACGAACTGCCAATCCGGATGAAGTGCTCTAACACTTCGCGACACGAACCGGATTGAAGCAGGACTGAGAAGTCACTGCGAATAAACTACGTAGTTCGGAACGGGCGGCGGGTCAATATGAAAAAAGGCATCCCGCGCGGAGAAGGCGGGAGAAGCATTTCCACAGGCGGGACGCCCGTGCTCTCGCTCAGAAGATCATGTATTTGTTGTTGGGGACTTCGGGCTCCGCGCCCAGGCATTCCATCGATGCGGGGAGGGTCTGGCCGGGTTTGACGCCTCCGAGGTCAACAAAGAGGACACGGTCTTCGCGGGAGTTGATTTCATCGCGCAGGCGTTCACGCAAACGAACCCGGTCGAGGTCGCTCAGCTGGCAGAGGAAGACGGAATACTGAACGCGGTGGCCAAAGTCCTCGAGGGTTTTAGCGACGGCGGCGAGGCGCTTAAAAGCGAATTTGATCCGTGGCATCGTCGTCCGAACTCATGTCGCCGTCCGAGTTAGCGAGGTCCTCTGCCTCAAAAGGATCGCAATTATCGCCAGATGGTTGCTCGCATCGATAGATTGTTGCTCTTTGCCGAGCCAGTTGATCTGTAATTATCTCATTTGCTTTTTCCCAGAACTTTTCTTCCGGGAGCCAGCCATTCTCGCCTTCGGAGTGGGGAACAACAATTTCTGAAGAATCGCGGAACATTCTGCCATTTTTTTGAAAAAATGGATTGATATACTCTTGTGTCCAAAAGCGCCGCTGAAGGTTCCAGGCGGCATTAATATCGGCATTCACGCGGCAAATCCTGATCTTGTTGCTGTCTTTGGCCAATGTGACGAACCATTCGCCAAGCGGTTCCGGAACAAGTTCGCCTATCTTGGGCAGGTTGGTGCGCTTATTGACGGACTGATTTTCCGTATCATTTATTTCTTCCTTCCACTTGGCATGATAATAGCTGCCAGGCTCCAAGTCCACTTCTCGCACTAAATGACATCGTATTCCGGGAGACAAATTCCGCGCATAGACGCGCGAGGAGTATTGGGCCAGCACATCATACACTCTAAGGCCAAACAGTTGCCCCTGCATCATGACTTCTTTTGGGATCGAGCGATGCGCCCACTTCATGAGCTTGGAATTCTCGCGCCGCGGGCGGTCTTTGCGGAAGCCATATCCACCCAAGTTCTCGAAAAGGATAAGATCACAGCGCGCCCGTTCGGGTTTGGGAAGATGCGCGCATTCATCCCTCAGTTGTCCCCATTTTGCCTCGTCTTTCTTCTTCCCTTTTCTGTCATCGTGAAATTCATAGCCCAGCGCGGCCATGACGATCATGTTTGCGCCAACTTTACGGCGGTCTTCTTTGAAGTTGTTAATATGCTCAAGAAGCCGCTGGTCAGTATCCACCCACTCGACATTTTGTTTGCCCGAGATAATGCCTCGCGCGCGTGATTTCACAAAGATCGCCGGACGTGTGCCGTCCTCGCGCCTTCGGCCATATTTCCGCGAATGAAGAGACCAACGCAGGAGCAAGCGGCGTTCCGCATCGAGTTCTTCAAGACGCCAGAAGGAGAGACCGCCCATGCCACTTGGCACTTTTCCTTCTTTTATCTCATGATGGAATCGGGCGCGCTCTCGCCGCCATTCGGAGATTTCCTTGCCAAGGGTCTCTTCCCATTTTCGGTGGATGCGGCAAACTCCCTGGCATTCGCCAGGCCCATCATCCTCTTGTTTCCACCAGCCCGGGGCATTCTGTTCCTTGGCAAGGTCATCGAGAGCCTTGAGATCGTCCTGCGGGAACATCGTGCGGATTTTATCGGGCAAGTTGTTTTCCGAAAGCGCGTTGCGCAATTCCATCAATTCTTCCTGTTTTTCTTTGGAATTGGCAAGCCGCCCCAGTGAAAACAGGTCGTGTAGGAGGTTAATGGCTCTTGCCAATTCAAGGCGGCGATTGCGCAGTGCCTCGCGACGCCTGATAATATCTGGCGTTTCGTCTTCGCCTTCCAGTTTCAGGCATCCAGAAACCTCGTGAACGGCATACCAGTCGCTCCTTTGCCAGACCATGAAGAAAAGTTGCCTGTTGCTAGCGGGGCGTGTTTGTGTGAGCCGGAACACCGAATAGGCCGCGAAATGGCGGATGCCAAGATCGAGGCTGAGCACCCTCCGGCCTTCACGGAGGAAGTCGGGATTCCATTCCGAAGGCTTCATATTTTTGCATTTAAATGGTCCGTTTTTGATCGGATCAGCATAGCTTTGCGGGCGGGACTCACTTTTTTGCGTGTTGATATTCACAACCACGCTAAAGAAGCATGGGGGGAAGCCTTGTTTGATGAAGTTTTCCTCGTTCAGGCGAGGGCCTTTTGCCCCAAATTCCAACTGTGATCCCTTGAGCTCTCCCTCGAATTGCTCTCGGGTCGATGGGTCCTGCAAGGTGAGCCGCTGATAGGCCCATTTTCCGTCTTTCTTCAGGGCACCAATCTTGGTGAGCACAATCTGTTCTGTATTGCGAATCGGTATCGTTGTGTCTGAACCATTGGGCTGTGGTTTGCGCTTCTTTCCTGCAGATTGGCTGGCGACTCTCCGGACATGCCAAGTGGCATCGGATTTGGGTGGATCGAGCGGTTCGAGAAGATCGAGATGCAGTTGTGTACGCGCATCTTTCCCTTCGCCTGTTTGTTCGAACCACACCGGGCTAAAATTCGTTCCCCCCGCTCCTTCGTATCTCATCCAGGCGGGATGATTGATTGGATCGGGAATTGTGAGCCTTGGGCGCTCTCTTGCTTCCTGCGCATCGCGATCCGCTTCATTTGCTTCCGCCCATTTGACGAGGGCGTCCGCCTGTCTTTGGGCAAGGTTGCGGCGAGTATCCTTGTCCGCCTGCGCCCAGTTGGGCGGGAACTGGTTCTGTTCATCAAAGTGCCATATAGGGCGGAACTTTGCTTCCGCGAGCGTTCTGAACATTTTGGGATCGCCAAATCCGCGCCTTCGAAAACGGCCATGCACATTGCCAGCAGCCCTTTTCAGATCATCTTCCGGTGCGGCTGGATTTTGGGACAGGCAATCATTCCACGCATATACAACCTGGCGGAATCGGCGCACTCCAGTTGGCATGATCCGGTATTGCTCTTTAGGCTCCAGAGACTCGCGCCCGAGGTCGCGGGTGCGTTCCTTTTCATATTCCTTCAAGCAATCGCGGAGACATTGGGGTATCCTGTTGCGCTCTTGGTCACGTCCTTTTTGCTTGTTTTCGAGTTCATTCTTTCGTTTTTCCATCTTGATGCGATTGGTCTCGAACTGCCCCATGCGGCGGATGGCCTCGGCGAAACATGATTTGTCCAGTATCTCCGCATTTCCCTTTACATCCACCTTGGCATGTTCCGTGAACTTGTGAAAGAGCGGCACTAGCTTGGCCGCGCGAAGTTTTGCGCCCACCGGGCCAAATTCATCGTGGTGTTTCTTTTGGCCCTTAAGCCAATTTAGGTAGCCCGTAAGCCAGCCCTTTGATTCAAGCGCAGTTTTCCACTCGATGGCATTGGGATCATTCTGCCGCTCGATCCACTTTTTCATCGCTTCAGGCCAAGCCGCCGTTCTTCCACCTCCATTAATGCTTGTGGATTGGTCCTTTTTCCCTCCTGCCCACTCTAAAATTGCGTTCCGCCAGTCAGCGACAAGACGTTTGCGATCTTCATTCTTTTTGTTTGCAAGCAAAGCGTTGGCCCAATTTGGGGCTTTCTCCACTGCGATGCGTGCGCGTTCGCCAGCGGCGCTATCTTTTTTCGTCAAAAAACCGAGATAAGTTCCTGCCAAGGAGGCAGCTTTTTTCAGTGAGGCTTCATCTCTTGCATCTTCTGTTGTTTCATCTTCATTGTTCTCGGCGTTATCAGGCGGCGTGTCAGAAGACTCTTGTGGTTTTTTTCCCCGATCTTTCGCTTTCTTGTCTTCTTCCTTCTTGTCCTGCGCCTTCTTCTTTCCGGCCATATCGACGATGATCTCGTAGAGATCGGCAAAAAGCGTTTTGCTCGGGTCTTTCTCGCTGCAGGGCATGTTTTCCTCATCCCCCCCATTCTCCTTTTGCTGCGATTTTAAGCGGCGAAGAAATTCCTCATTCATTTGCTTCTTGTCGAAAAAGTAGTTTTCTCCATCAGAAATCCCTATAAGTTCCAGTTCATCCTCTGTTTGGCCTTTGTGGAACGCCTCGCCTCTCATTAGCATGAGCCAGTTCATGTAATAGGCGACGCCTTCGTTGAAGAGGCAGTGGGTGGTCCAGACAGCACTGCGGAGCTGGGCGCGGCGGGCTTCTTCAGCCTCGTTTTTGCTCTTGCCAAGAGCGAGTTTCAGTTTGATCGAGCGAGTGGCCATGTTGATGTCCTCTGAATCCGAAAAGAACTTTCCGCCGCCCCGCGCCGGGTTGTATTCCGCCGAATGACATTGCACCAACTCGCGCCATGTCACGGGCGTGCGCGGTTTTCCGCGACACAATGCGCCGGATGGGATGCGCTCTCTCCCTCCCTGAGCGCATTGGATGGTCAAGAAAAGAGTCCGCAAACTAGCCGCTCATGTCAAGTCGATGGTTCCGTCTATTAATGTATAATTTTGCAGCGTCTGTTCATTGAGGCGCGAGAACTTGCCCGACGCTGTCGGGGCAGTGGAAAACGAATGGCATGCAAGGCCAGCGAAAAAGAAATGCATAAAGGCAAAAAAGTCCGGACATGACTGCCTGGTGTATAGTGTCAG
Source organism: uncultured Candidatus Sumerlaeota bacterium (assembly GCA_964446285.1). Taxonomy (GTDB): domain Bacteria; phylum Sumerlaeota; class Sumerlaeia; order SLMS01; family CAYUNT01; genus CAYUNT01. The sequence continues at coordinate 5,089 of CAYUNT010000050.1, forward strand.
TGAGTGATCAGTAGATGGTCGAGGAAACAATGTCCGCGGATATGCCTATATGTATCGTATCTCAGCAGGAGGGGTTTGGGAAATCTGAGAATGGTTTTGTGCACGAATGTTTCGAGCAAATTTGAGATAAGCGAAGGGAGCAGGGGAGAAGCGCAGGAGAGCGGACGGTGGCCTTGCTGCATTCTTCCTGAATGAAGATGCATCCATTATCGCAGATGCGCGGCCTTTCGGATTGCGGGCCGGTTCTGTCCGAAAGATACTGGTTTTGGGCCGTCCGAGGCCAAGGGCGGCGAATACAATAGGGATGATGCTCAATACGATGCCTGTTCATGCTGACGAAATAGCGGAATCTCGCCCCGTCATCAACCAGAAGGTTGCGCCTGCGCGGACCGCAGAAGATGCGACATCCTCCAGGTATGCGGGGAAAACGCGCACGCGAAAGGCCGCAACCTGGGCCGCAGTGACTTGCTTATTTGCGGGCGTCCTGGTTGGCTTTGGAATCGAGCACGCGGCGCAATCGCGGCGCTCTGCCGCATCCACTGCCTTCGCCGCATCCATCGCGAACACTGCGGCGCCGTTTGACCCGTTGTTCGATCCGCCACGCCTGGCGAACGCGGCGCCCGCGTCTGCCTCCGAGCCTGCATCAGCGCCCGGCTCGGGATTTCAATTGGCCTCGATTTTCGGCGGGCACAGCGGCGGCAGCGAGTCTTCCGGAGGCGGCGCGGGCGCGGCTTCGAATTCAGATCGCGCGCCCTCTACGTCGAGCCGCCGCGAAACTGCCATTGTGCATCTCGCGCGCCAGGTCAGCCCCGCCGTTGTAAGCGTGGGCGCGCTGCGAACCACCTACGAGGCCGATCCCTTTTTCCGCGATTTTTACATGCCATTTTTTGCAACTCCTCGCCTCTCGCGCGAACCGTTTCTTGGTTCCGGGTTCATCATCAACAAGAGCGGCTACATCGTCACAAACCTGCACGTAATCGAAGGCGCGGAGCAGATTTTCGTCACGCTGACCGACGGGCGCGAACTGAACGCCAAGCTTCTCGACGCCGACCGCTTTACGGATGTGGCATTGCTGCGCGTGGAATCGACCGGCCTGCCTTCGATTGAACTCGGCGATAGCGATTCGCTCATGATAGGCGAAACGATTGTGGCGCTTGGGAATCCGTTCGGCAATTTCATCGAAGATCCGCGTCCGACGGTCACGGTTGGCGTGGTGTCGGCGCTCAACCGCTCATTCCGCCCCGACCCGAGCCGCGAGCGCATTTACCTCGATATGATTCAGACCGACGCGGCGATCAATCCGGGCAACAGCGGCGGTCCCCTCGTCAACCTCGACGAAAAAGTCGTCGGCATGAACACGTTTATCGTCTCGACAAGCGGCGGCAGCATGGGCATTGGGTTCGCGATTCCGTCGAGCCGCATTCGCGGGATTGCTGACGAAATTCTCAAATATGGCCGCCTTCGCCCGCTTTTGCGCGACTTTTTCTACGTTACGCTGAATCGCCAGATCGCGGCGCAGATAGGGATTCAACTGCGTCCGGGCGCGATCATTTATGAAATCTCGCCCGGCGGCCCCGCCGAAAAAGCCGGGCTTCAGGTGGGCGATGTGGTTGTGTCGGCCGATGGAAAGTCCGTAAGAAACGCCTCGGATTTGCGGTTGCACATCGCGGCGCGCCAGGTTGGCGACACCTTGCGTCTGGAGGTCGTGCGCGGCGACAAATCCATAAAAATAACGTATCAAATCAGCAGCGCGGAAAAAAGGACCAATCCGTGACCCGTAATGGTGCGATTCACGAACCGTTTCGCCGGCGTATCGCGCGCGCGCGTCAGGCTATGCTCGGGCGCGGACTCGACGCGCTCATTGTTTCGCAGCCCTTTGATATTCAATACCTGAGCGGATTTGACGGCACGTTCGGCTCGATAGTGCTCGAGATGGATCAGTCCATATTCATCACGGACGGGCGCTATGTCGAAGCGGTGGCAAAGTCGCTGGCGGGCTGGAAAGTTCTGGGCGTGCCGCGCGGCAATCCCGGCGACTGGCACTCGCAGTTTTGGAAGGGGCTTGCCGCCAAGCACATCGGTTTCGACGGACGCGCGGAATGGCTTCAGGTCTGCGCGTGGCGGCGGCAGGCGCGTCCTGGGCGGCTGGTGGAGGCGGGCGATATTGTCGCAAATTTGCGCGTGATCAAAGAGCCGGGCGAGATGGCCGCCATTCGCAAAGCCGTGCGCTTGGCCGACGAACTTATGGCGCGCACGATTGCGTTTCTGAAGCCGGGAGTGCGCGAAATCGACGTGGCGCGATTTATTCGGCGCGGAGTTGAAGACCTCGAAGCGGACAGCGAATCCTTTGCCAATCTTGTGGCGGCGGGCCCGAATGCCTCGCAACCGCACCATCATCCGGGCGGGCGGCGTTTGCGCGCCGGTGACGCGGTTTTCATCGACCTCGGCGTCCGCTGGAAGGGCTATTGCTCGGACATTACGCGAACGGTTTTCATCGGCCGGTGCTCGGAGCGGGCGCGCCGCGTGTATGAGGCCGTTTTGCGCGCCGAAGAGGCAGGTTTGGCCGCCGTGCGCCCGGGCGTCCGGGCCGCCGATGTCGATGCCGCCGCGCGCGGCGTCTTGGAGAAGGCCGGCTTTGCCCAGTATTTTCTCCACGGCACAGGCCACGGCGTCGGCCTGGAAATTCACGAAGCGCCCACGCTAAATTCCCGCAGCAAGGAAGTCCTCGAAGAAGGAATGTGCGTCACTGTCGAACCGGGCGTTTATATCCCTGGCGAAATTGGCGTTCGCATCGAGGATTTCGTGCGTGTCGGTCCGCGCGGCGCGCAAATCCTTTCCGCGCATCCGAAGGAATTGACAATTTTGTAATTCACTCCGTTCAATCCCTTTGTTCTGTTTGATCCATTCGCCCTGTTCCATTCGCGCTCAGCCAGTCTGCAATCGGAGAATCAACACCCGCCGCCATGCACGAAATTCTCTCCGCCCCGCCGCTGACTCTCGCCGCCGCTTACCTCCACGATCTTGACCCATTTGCCATCCGCTTTCCCGATGGCTTTTTCCTCCCTGGGATTCGGTGGTATGGCTTGTCGTATCTGGCGGGATTTGTGGCCGGATGGGCGCTGTTGCGTCCGCTGGCTCGGCGCGGAAGGCTGGGAGGAGTGCGGGTGGAAGAAATTGGCGACCTCATTTTCTGGGCGGCGGTTGGCGCGGTTCTGGGCGGGCGGCTCGGCTACGCGATTTTCTATAATTTTATTTATACGGCATTGCATCCCTGGACGCTGCCGTTTGTCTGGCAGGGCGGAATGGCAAGCCACGGCGGCATGATCGGGGTCGCCCTGGCCGTTGGATTGTGGTGGCAGGGGAGAGGCGAAGGCGGCCCGGCTGGCGAGAACGGCTTTTCCCAAGGCTCAGGCAGCGAAGTGGAGAGCGCCGCGCCGGCATCGAGGCGAAAAGAGAGAAAATCCCGCGCGAAACTGCAGCAGGCCGTTGCGGCTCGTCCTTCGCTTTGGAGCCGCCTCGTTGCCGCGTATCGTTCCGCCGGATTCTGGCGTGTGGCCGATGGGCTGTGCGCCGTCGCGCCCGCCGGACTTTTCTTTGGCCGCATGGCGAATTTCGTGAATGGCGAACTCTGGGGACGCCCAACCGGTTCGGATTGGGGCGTGGTGTTTCCGCTCAGCCCCGAACCGCTTGTGCCGCGCCATCCGTCGCAGCTTTACGAAGCCGCGCTGGAGGGAATTTTGCTGCTGGCATGGTTGTATCCCGGTGTTTGGCGCGGACGCTGGAGCGCGGGTGGGGCTTCGGTGCGGTTTCTGATCGGATATGCCGCCGCGCGATTTGTCGTTGAGTTTTTCCGCGAGCCGGACGCCGAAATCGGGTATCAATGGCTCCACCTGACGCGCGGTCAATGGCTGTCGTTCGCGATGGCCGTGATAGGCTTCTGGCTTTTGCGCCGTCTGCGCTCGCGCAATGCAATCCTTAATCCAGGCAATCAATCCCCAGTTTCAAGAACCGGGTAAAAGGATTGGGTGGGTATCCTTATATGACTGCCGGGGGAAGCGTATTTCTTTTCCCCAATTGAGGTAATGATGAGCAAGTCCATTACAATTACAGCAGGTGGCCTAGAAAAAGTTGTCGCGCGTCTTGCGCCGCCTGACCTTGCCGACGATTGGGATAATGTTGGCCTGCTTGTTGGCGATGCCAGCGCGCGAGTTCGGCGCGTGCTTGTGGCGCTGGAAGCATCCGCGTCCGTTCTTGAAGAGGCCGCACGGCGCGGCGCGCAGGCGCTTGTCGTGCATCATCCTGTGATTTTCAAACCCGTTCGAAAGGTCGTGACGACGGACGTTGTGGGCGGATTGGTTCTCAAGTTGGCTGCGCACGGCATCGCGCTAATTGCCGCGCATACGAACCTCGACCGTTCGCCCGAGGGCACTAGCCGCGCCCTGGCGGATCTTGTGGGCCTGGCGCGCGAGGGCGAACGATTCCTTGTTCCCGCTTCGCAAAATCATGGCTGCAAGTTCGTCGTGTTCGTTCCAGAGGGACATGTGGACGCAGTCATCGAAGCGGCGGCGCGGGCGGGCGCGGGAGTGATCGGCGCGTATTCGCATTGCACGTTCCGCTCGCCTGGTGTGGGCACATACATTCCGCTGGAAGGCGCGCGTCCGTTCGCGGGCAAGGTGGGGCGGCTCGAACAGGCGGCGGAATTGCGTCTCGAATGCCTTGTTTCACGCGAACGCCTCGGCGCGCTCATCGAGGCTGTTCGCGCCGCGCACCCATACGAGGAAATGGCGTATGATGTCTATCCTCTGGTGGAAGGCGAGGCGCAATGGGGGCTTGGGTTGATCGGCGCGCTCGAACGCCCCGTCACACTGGGCGCCTTGGCGCGGCGCGTTCGGCGCAAACTGCCCGGCGCTGCTTGCATTCGCGTTGTGGGCGATCCTTCGCGCCGGATCGAACGCGCCGCGCTGAGTTCTGGCAGCGGATCAAGCCTTGTGCCGCTGCTTTCGCCAGATGATGCGGATGTTTTCATCACGGGCGAACTCGATCATCATGCGGCGCTGGAATTGCGCGAACGCGGACTCGCTGCCATCTGCCTCGGGCATTTTGAGAGCGAAGTCATTGTCGTTCCGCGCGTGGCTGCATGGCTGCGAGAGCAGCCGGAAATCCTTGGCGCGGGCGTGGATATTCTCGAATCTGAATGTGAACGAAGCCCATTCTCGCAATGAAAATCCTTAGTCGGGAATGCGCGGGCTGAGGATGGTGCCTTCGTCGCTGATGAGTTCGGAAAGGTGCGGGTCCTCAAGAACATCCTTGATGTTCAGGCGTTTGCCATCGGCGATGAGGTCGCACCGCACCAGGCGCACGCCGTGGCTGTAATCCATGTAGGTGTTTTTGTGCACCAGGCTGAGCGGTTGAATCGCCTTTCCCTCGGGATAATACCAGCCGTAAATGGCCACGCGATCCGGCTTCTCCTTCAGGTGATTCGTGATAACAATATCCTTTTTGATGCCATCGATCAGAAGGCCTGTGGCGCGTCCGGCGCGTTGCTGCTCGATCAGTTCCTGATGTTTGAGAAAGGTCTCGACGGCTTGGCGCGGTTCGCCGAGCGGCTGTGGTTCGAGGCGCAGCGCCGCCTGCGCGTGGATCAGGTCCACGATTTTGCATGTTGGCAGCGAGCATCCCAGACGGCCGGCAATCCGCTGAGCCGTTTGCGGAGTCATGGGCATCCGAATAAAATCGCTGTCCGATCCCACAGCCAGATAATCCGGCGCCACGTGAAGAGTCATGGAATGCGGAATGCCTTCAATGCCTGTGGACGTAGCCGTGACATCGGCGAAAGTGCGCAGAAAATCAGGGATATTTCCGCTGAGGATTTCGCGCTCGACGGCGGCCTCACGTTCGGCCAGGGGCAAATTGGCGACTTGCTGGGCGAACTCGCGGCCGCCAGGAGCGTTGGCCGGGCGCGGTGGCAGGGCGGCAAACGGCGCGGCGGACTGCGCGCTGGCGGCCGCGCCTTGGGGAGAGGGAGTTTCGCTTGCGGCTCCGGATGATTCTGGCGCGAGTTCATCAGCGATCCAGGCTTCGTAGGCGCGCGGAGGGCGCAATGGCGCAACGCGGCCTTCAAGCGGCGTCCCGATCGTCAGCGCATGGATAAAGCCGTTCATCTCTCCCACCAGAGTCGTGTGGAGTATTTTGTTATCAGGATTCTTGTGTGAACGGAAATCGATCTGCCCGTTCAGCGCGCGGCGCACGATGAAGCCGCCGTCCTCGGTTTCCTTGAAAGGGAATTGCTGTTCGAGCGACGCCACCATGCGCAGCGTGGCGCGCCAGGTGCCGCCCGTGTCGCTTGTGATGATTTTCTTGCCATTCAATGTGATGTTGCGGTCGTCGTAGCAGACAACGATCAGATGGCGTTCGCGGCCACCGCGCAGCCAGGCGGCGAATTTGGCGCCGTGCTTATGCTCTTCGTCGTCAAAAGAGTAATTGGCATCAAGCAAAGCAATCCGATCCACGTAATCCGGAATCGAATCCGAGGCGTCGATGAAGGCCCAAATAAACGCCCCGCCGCCGCTATGCCCCGTAATGGCCACGCGCGGAGGTTTGCTTTGCGACTTCATAAACCACGCGCGGATTTCATCGACGCAGGCTCGAACGCGCGCGGGCGCGTCGGAATGCTTGCCGCGCCAGGAGGGCCAGCTGCGCCCGTCTGCTTCGAGGTAGATGGTCACGTAATTGTGCTTTGGGTCCGCCTCGCGGAGAAGGCGCGTCTGGGCGGCGATATGCTGAATGTCAAAATGCCAATTCACGCCCTCACGACGCCGTTTGCCCATCGTTTGCTCGATCGTGTTGCCGTTTGGCAGCGCGTAAAAAACAAGGAGCGTCGGGCGTTTTGCATCAAACTGGCTCTCCGGCGGCCCCTCGACGAACACGCGAATTCCGGGTTCGATCCGGAATTCCAGGGTGCGTTCGGAGAAGCAAGGAGACGCCGCGAAGCCTGCAAAAGGGTTTTCGAACTTCTGAGCACAACCAGTGAAGGTTCCGCAGATCATCATAAGAATCATAACCTGAACAAAGCGGTGGCGGGATGACATGATGCCTCCTTGGCAGCTCCGGAAATTATCTTTGAATATGGAAGATGCATATCGTGATTTGTGTCAAAAATGGCTGGGCATCAGGCTTTTTTCTCAACCAACCGCCGGACGAGATTGAGGAAGTCCGAAGCGAGAAAAGGCTTGGGCAAAAAGGCGGCCAGATGAATATCCATGAATTGGCTGGACAAATCCAGGTCTCCATAGCCGCTCATGAGGACCACATTGACGCTCGGGCGGACAGACAGAATCTCTCTCGCCACCTGATCGCCTCGCATGCCGGGCATGGAAAAATCCACAAAGGCCAGGCGAATTTCCCTGGCATGGCTGCGGAATACTTTAATGGCTTCGAATCCGGAGTTCGCGCATAAAACCTGCAGGCCGGTGGATTTCAAGAGGTGGGATATGACCCGGACAATAGGTTGTTCGTCATCCACAACCAGAACAGTCCCTTCGGCCTTCCACGATCGCGCGGCGGCGTCGGCCGCGCTCTGTTTGGGCGCCTCGCCCGAGCGAATCGGCAGAAGCACGTGAAACGCGCTGCCAACTCCCGGCTGGCTGATTACGCGCATGAATCCTTTGTGGGCGCGGACTATTCCGCTCGATGATGCCAGGCCAAGCCCGCGTCCCGACTGGCGGGTCGAGAAGAAAGGATCAAACACGCGCTTGGCTGTCGCGGCGTCCATTCCACATCCGTTGTCTGCCACTTCCAGCATCGCATAGTAGCCTTCGCTCAGTTGATCCGCCCAGGGGATATCCAAATAGTCGGATTCCCTCGCCTTGACGCGGAGCGTGGACAACGTGATTTGGCCCTTTTTGCCCGCGGTGGCCTCGGCCGCATTTTCCACCAAGTTTGAAATCACTTCCCTGATCTGCGACTCATCCACATCCACCAGAAGCGGTTCATTATTGAGCCGGATGGCGATTGTGACGTCCTTGCCAGCCAGGGACTGCAACTTGTCTTTCATTTGCGACACTATGGCATTTAGGTCGGCCACTTTTGCCAGCAGCGCGCTGCGGCCCGAAAAGGCGGTCAATTGCCGCGAAAGCTCCGCCATCCGCTGAGCGGCGCATTCCACTTGCTCAAGCAATGGCTGCGCCGTGCTTTGCTCGCCAAGTTCATCCTGAATCAGGGCGATATTTCCAAAAACGCCCACGAGAAGGTTGTTGAAATCGTGCGCCATTTCGCTCGCGAGCAGAGAAAGGCTTTCCATCTTTTGCACGGCGGCAAGCCTCTGTTCCTGCCGAAAGCGTTCTTGCAGTTCCTGCTGCCTTTTGGCGATGTTTCGAGCCAGAATAATTCCGCCGGCCAGATTCGCAGCGTCATCGAAATAGGGCCGGACTGAAACTTCATAATCCTCGCCGAAAAGCCCGTCACAGCGCGGGGCAAAATGTTCCCTTCCATCCGCCAGCACTAGCGTGAATGGACAATTGGCGGGAGGTGTGCCCAGTTGGTGCATCACCACATGACAAGGGCGTCCATGGCACTCCTCGGGAGCCACTTCCAGATGCTCGGCCATCGCCTTGTTTATGAACAGAATTCGATAGTCTTTATCCAGAATCGCCAGCGGGTCTGCGAGGGCGTTGAAGTAATGCTCCCATTGGCGTTCCTGCCGGAGCGCGCCCGCGGTGGAGGATTCCATCGACGCGGTATCGCGAAGCACCAGAAGGCAATTACCGCCGGCGCAGGGAATTGCCCGCGCTTCCCAATAGCGCAGGGACTTTTTAATATAGGCCGGATGGCAGAACGACTGCGCCTGGCCGGTTTGCATCGCCTTCTGGAAACATGCGGTATATTGAGCGGCCAGATTCGAGGGAAACACGTCGCACAGGTTGTGCGCCCCGTCGGGATTGGGACATCCGGGAAATAAATCAGGGTGCGGCACATGGCTGTAAAGGATGTCCATCTGCGCGTTGAGCAGCAAAATGAAGTCCGGAACAGCATCAAGAACCGCGGAGTCGTTCGCGCGCGGTCGCGCAATAACCCGGGCCGCAATACCAGTCAACTGCGCAAGAAACTCGCGTTTTGGCCTGCCAAGAGCCGCCTCAGGAAAGGAATACACGCAAAGATAGCCGGCGGGATGACCGTTGGCCAGAAGCGGCAGAGCGACGGCGCCAGGCCGATCCGATGCGGCTTTGCCTAGTCCAGCGGCGTGCCGTCGCGCCATCCCGGAATGCATTCGCCAGCGTCTGGCCGGGTGGGATTGGGATGGCGTGCGTCCTTGGCGGGCGGAAGATCGAGCCTTGCTGAATAGGTCCGATGGCAGGGATTGGCAATCCTCCTGGATCATTTCCACAACGCGGGAGTCCTCACCCTGCCTGATGGAATAGGCAACAAGGCGGAGCGGCCCTTTTCCGCCCGGTTCAAACAGGCCGATCCAGGCGGCCTCGAAATCAGCGGATTTTACAAGAATGTCGCAAAGATTTCGCTCAATTTCCTCTTCTGGGACGGCCTCCGCCAGAATGCGAGAGCATTGGAGAAACAATTCAGCCGCCCGGAAGGATTTTGTCATGAAAGGAGTTTCACAAGATGTGGAGAGATGGACTTGCGCCGCAGCATCCAAACTTGGGGATTTTCATGCCGCAAAATCCATCTTGAGGCAATCCTTAATAGCGCAGCAGCCGCAAAACAGCACCCGGAGCCAGCGCGGCGCATGCAACAGATGGCATGAGGGAGGCCAGCAACGCCGCCAACCCGTTATTGCTTGACTCGGATAATGTTGTAACGGGTTTCCGACTCGGAGGGGGGCGGAGGAGGCGCCTGTGCATCATCCTGGCGTTCGCGCTGCGGACGAGTCTGCTCACCAGAAGGCGCGGGGGGTTCGCCCGATTTGGATTCCTCGGAAGAACCGGATATTGTGGACGATCCTGATGCCGAGGACAACGCGCCCGACGGCCCGGAAACAGGAGATTCGTAAGAGGACGTGCGATTGGAACGCTTGCGCTTTCCGTATTCGTCGTGGCCGAGAAGATAAGGCAGTTCGGAATCGGGCTTGGCACCGGAAAGCAGCGAGGAGGAATTGGCAGATGAAACTGCGCCGGTCTTTTCCCCGGCCTGAGCGGCGTTCTTCGCGGCAGAAAGCCCGCTGAGCGTCGGCGTCGTGTATTCCTCGAACATATCTTCAATTGCCAGGGCGCGCCCGCGGCGGCCAATCTGCGTGGTTTTCACCTGACCGCGTTCTTCTATGATGGTCGGCGTGATGAAGATGAGCAGATTTTTCTTCTCGTTGGATTTGTCGTAGTTGCCAAACAGAGGGCCAATGATCGGGATGCGAATGAGCCACGGAAGCCCAGAGAGATTCCGCGTGCGATCCTCGCTCAGCAGGCCGCCGATCATTCGAGTTTCGCCATTGGGAATCAGAAGAACCGACTCCGCCTTGCTGCGCTTGCGGCCAATCTGGTCGATTTTGCCCAAATCGCCCGCGTTGAGTGTCACTGGCACCGGGCTGCTGTCTTCAATCGACACCTCGACTTCAACAAGGCCGTTATTCGAGATGCTCGGCTTGATGTTCATTTCGAGACCCGTCGTAACCGTCTCGCGCGAAAAACTCGTGTTTGAGCTCGAGCTTGAGTAGTTGTTGAAATACGTGGTCAGATAAGGCTCTTCGGAGCCAACATTGATGTTGGCCTCTTCCTGGTTCTTCACATACAAGCGCGGCTGCAAAAGCACATTTGTGCTATCATCGCTCATGGCGGTGCTGAGCGTCCAGAGCGTCTTTTTCGTCAGATTCGTAATCGAAAGGCCCGCATTGGAATTCACCGTAGGAAATTCCGATTTGAGATCGATATAGCCGCCGCTGTTCGCGGCATTTCCGCTTGGTTTTCCGGGAAGAGTGACAAGGCCATCGCGCGCGGCGGTGAAAATGTTGTCATTCCAGGTGATATTCATGTCAAAATTAAACGTGGTCTTGAAATTCGTTTTCAGGACTTCGGCGAAAATCTGCACCTGCTTCATGGGCTGGTCGAACGCCTGGAGGATTTTCTCGACCTTGTCATGAACCTCGGGCACGTCTTCGAGCACAAAAGTGCCCTGTTTGCTGTTAGTCTCAAAAAGCAGGTCCTTGGTGCGAATTGAATCGATCACCTTGCGAAGGTCTTCCAATTGCTCGCCTTTGAGACCGATGTTGTTGACGTCATAAACCACGATCTCCGGCCCAACGTCCAGCACGTCGATCAGCATTTCCATGCGCTTGATGTTCTGCAAAAGGTCCGTGACGATGATTTGATGCGTGCGCGGATCGGTCTTTATGGTTCCCGGACCCGATCGGTAATCCTCAATCTGCTTGGCCACATCCTCGACATTGGCGTGGCGGATCTGGAACACGCGCGTGACCAGTTGGACGTCGATTTCCTGCAACAGGCGGGTGATGAGTTCGATCACCGCGGGGAGGTCCGTGACAATCACCTTGTTGGTGCGCGGATCAATGGCGGACTTGCCGATTTTAGGCGTCAGGACACCCTTGATGGCCTTTTCAAAATCCTCGGCGCTGATATGTTCGGGGCGGAAAATGCGCTGAATTACGCTCTCGGGCCATACGGTCTGCTCGTAATAAGCCTTATCGGCGATTCCGTAGCTTCCGTCTTTCTTTCTCCACCATATAAATCCCTTGGGCTGTGTGATGGCATCCAGGGCTTCCGAAAGGGGAACATCGCGCACAACAAGTTGATCGACGCGCGAGCCAACGGCCTTGCCTTCGACGCTGATGCGGACGTTGGCCTGCGTGCTGAGGGCGAGCAGGACCACTTCGATTTTTGCGTTGCGGAATGTGGCCGTAACGCGCGGTTCCTCGGGTTCGGGCGCGGGTCCTTGCTCGGCGGCGGCTTCGGCGGGGATTTCGCCTGCCTGAATTTGCGCCACGGCGCCGGCTTTTTGCTGCTCAGCCAGAACCGCGGAAGTTCCCACATACAGCTCGCCGTCTTTGGAGGTCCATACAGACCACCCAAAAGGCGCGCAAATTGCCGCAAGGGCTTGAGAAATTGTCACATCGGAACGGTCGATCGAAATGCGTTTTGTGTTGTCGCCCTTGAATTGCCATTTGGCAATGCCAGCCTGTTCGGCAATCGAGGCCATTACGGCGCTCGGAACGGCGTTGTTGAATTTCAGTGTAACGCGCACATCGGTGGGTGGTCCCTGCGGCTTCGCGGCCGCGGCTGGCGCGACGGGCTGAATCACCACGGGCGCGGTGGAGGGCGAAGAATCCGATTCTTCGTTTTCGACTTTTCCATCACCCGGATTGGCGGCGAACGCGGAAAGCGCCAGGCCAAACGCAAGCAATCCAGAAACAACTCCTCGCATCAGGCGGAAAAGAAGAATCCGGCCCGGCCGCGGCAATGCGGAGCCGAGGGCAGGATCGCCGGCAAAGAGCGAAATTGCGCTGAATGGGCGCCGTTCAGCCGGGCGCCGGAATCGGGAACAGGAAGTAGCCCCGTGCATCACCGTTAGTTGCTCCTGAGTATTGGCCTGTCTGGGGGCCGCAGACCCGATATGCGAACCGGGACTTGCGGAGGCGCCGCCATTTGAGATTTCCCCCGCGGCGGCGTCAAGCATCCTCTCTCACTGCGTTGAACTTGGCGCGGGCGGCGGCGGAGGAAGAGGCGTGGGAGTTGCCTCGCCCGGGCGCGGCCGTTCGGCCAGAAAATCGCCGGAATTAAGCTGTTTCCACGTGTATCCATGCGGAACGCAGGCGGCATCCAGCAGGTCTTTCAATCCTCCCATCGTGGACTTATACCATCTGTGATAGGCGCGGTCCGAAACCGCATAACGTCCGTCCGCCTCGCGCCAGATGGAAAGGCGGCTCGCAACGCACAACTGATCGAGGGCCTTCTGGAGCGGCATTTTCTGGGCCTGGAAGTCCACGCGAATGGTTCGCGCCGCGCCCCTGGCCACAAAATGAAGGCCGGTTTGCAGCTGAATTGAGTATAGAATCTGCTCCAATTTGGCCTGCCGGAACTGCAAATTCACAGGCGTGGCGCCTGCCTGCCCGAGCGAGGGCGACCTTTCGCCTTCGGGCGCGGTTGGCGCATCTGTTTCCGGCTCTTGCGGAGGAACGGAGGGGTCTTTAATGAGATAGGCTTCGCCCTGGCGCTTATAGGAAAATCCCTCGCGCGATCGCGCCAGCAACGCAAGGGCTTCCTCAAAGGAACCGCGCCGCAAAAGCGTTTCTCGGAAGAAAGGCGCGTCCGCAATCGAGATGGAGCCGTCCGGCTCGCGCCACCAAATCAAGTCATGCTCATCGCGAAGCGTGTTGAGCGCTGTGGAAAGAGGAACATCGCGAAGGAGAAGGTCGCATCGTTTGTCTGGCGTGGCGCCCAAAAGGTGGATGGGGATATTCGCCTGGGCGGAAAGCCCGGCCACGATGGTCTGAAGTTTGCCTAACTTGTAAATGCTGGTCACAGAAGGGTCGAGTGAAGCTGGCTTCGGAGCAGCGGTGGCCGCCGCCGGCGCGGATTTGACCTCTTCGGCGCGAGGAGCAGGGGAGACCTGCGCTGTCAAAAAGAGCGTCGCAATGGCAATGAGTGTTGCGGGAGCGGAGGCCATAGAAACGCGGCTCACGGCGAGCGGGCTAACGCTTGGGAAAAGTCTTTTCCCGCCCATCGGAACCCGCGGCATAAGAGGATCCATTTTCACGACGCTCCTCCTGAACTTTATCATTCGTCGAACATGCTCAACTTTCGCGTCTGCTTTTTTCCCGACGGACCTGTGTAGGAAATGATCGCCGTGAATTCCGCTTCATTAGTGGAGTCGAGGCGGATGTCAAAAGCGTCGGATTTATATTTTACCGGTTTGGTTTCGCCGATTTTCATCTGCCATTCGTCCTTGGCCCGCGAATCCTCGAACATGGCGATTCCGCCGGGAAGAACCGCTTGAAGTTTCCACGTGGCGGACATTTTCTCAAGTTCCTCATCGGGTTTGGGAGTGGGAACGGGCGTTGGCTTCGGGGTTGGCCGCGGATACAGCGTGTCGAAAATGCCTGTGCTTCCCAGATGAGAATACGACTGGGGCGAATTCTCCTGCCTGGGTTCCTGCGTGGCGGCGCCCTCCGCAAGCGAAGGGTTGACAATCTCCGGGTCCGGACTGCGCGGAATGGGATATTCGGCCGTTAGCAGCAGCGCCGACATCCCGGCCACAACCACAAAAAGTGCGATATTCACGTAGTATATTTTCTGAATCATGAATTGAAGGCTCCAGGCGGGTATTTCAGGAATCGAGAGCGGGAGCAGAAAGCGAACGAAGAGACACAAACGAACGGGGCGCGGATGAGCGGGGCGCGGAGTAAGCGCCAAGGTCACATGTCGTTAAACCCCCGAGGGCGGGACTTGCGGGCGCGGTCTTTTATCTTCTGGCGCGCCTGGATTTCAGATTCGGGAACTGGCGCAAGGCGTGCCACTACGATGACGGCGTTGATTGTGGGTGAATCCTTGGTTCCGCGCAAATCCACTTCGCGGAACAAAAGCCGGTGAATCTCGAAGGTCTTGAGCAGATTGACGATCGTATCAAGATCGCCCGAAACCCGAACGCGAACTGTGAGGAATTCATAATCCTCCACTCCCTCAATCACCTCATGACCAGCGGGTTCGACTCCAGGTTGGGCGATTTTTAGCTGCGTGCAGATATTCATGACTTCCTGAGGAAAACGAAGCTCGGGACGGAGCTGTCCGTCGCCGAATTGCATGATGTCCTCGCCAAATCTGTCGAACTCGCGCCGGATGCGCGCCGAACGCTTTAGCGTCTCGATCGAGCCGACATACTCCTCCTGCGCAGTGCGCAGTTTGTCACCCTGCGCGCTGAGTTCATCAAAAAAATCGCCCAGGCCAAAGGAATACACCGCGCCGCCCAGGGCGGCCACGATCGTCAGCAACATCAGTATTTTTTCGCGTTTTTTCATCGGCTGCTTCTCATAATTATTCCGCGGATCCGCCCTTCTCGCCCTCGCGCAGGTAGCATTTGATTGTGTAGCTCAACACCTGCGGACGCCCAGACAGCGCAGAATCCCAGCGGTGATCCTCCACCTTGACTTGGCGGAAGACCTTTTTGTTATCGATGCTGAATTGCTCCAGATAAGAAAGAAGATCGTGAATGGCCTTCAAATTGACCGCATGTCCGTCGATTGTCACTTCATCGCCAAGCGCATAGTTGAATTTCTGGAGAACGATTTCCCCATTGTAATCGACCGATCCGATCTTTGAATAGGCGCTGATGGCGTCAAGAATGGCCAGGGCCGAAGCGCGGTCACGCTGAATCCGGCGCAGAATCTGCACTTTGCGTTCTTTGTCCTGCAGTTGCTTTACCTGCGGGCGGAGTTCCTGGTTGTATTCGTTGTAACGGCGCAGCGCCTCCCGCTGCCAGGCGGAACGGCTTGATACATATAGGAAAATGAGCGCTCCGGCGATGAGGAACATCGCCCCCAGCAGCATGAGCGAAAGGCGCATTGCCTGGCGCTCCTGGCGCAGGACAACAGATGGCGGAAGAAGGTTAACGGCGTAAGATTCGGGCCAAAGCGGCTGGAATGCGCCGCCCGCCGCCACGGAAAACAGAGGAAGCAGCCTCTCATCGAGCGCGGCCTGTTTTGACGCGGTGGGAATGGAAAACAGCGGGGCAAACGGTTCGACTTCGGCGCCAAGTGTAACCGTGATGTGTTGGTCGAGACCGCGAATCAGAGCGCCATCACCGCTGATGAATATATGCTGCAACTGGCCGATTTCCGTGCCCCGGCGCGCAAAATCGTAAGTAAGGCGAATTTCTTTGAGCAGTTTCTCCACCCACTCGCGCACAGCCGATCCCACTCCATCCTCTTGGCCGCTCTGCGGTCCGCTTTCCGGAGGTTGAATCGCCGCAGCTTCGCCCGGGTCCGTGGCGGCGTCGTGCACAACGGCGGGGGAGGGCGCTGCGGAGGCAGCGTCCGCGGTGGCAGAAGGCTTTGATCCGGAGGAAGGCGCCGCGCCCGCGGAACCGCCCGGCGCCGATGGGGGCGAGGTCTTTCCCGCGGCGGAGTTCGGCGCATGGGCAGGAGCACCGGCGATGTTTGGCGACGTGGGCGCCTGGGCAGACGGCTGGAACAAATCCGGATCGCGCACATCCAGATTCACGAGGTCCAAAATTTCCAGACGGCGGGGCGAGTGAAGAACGCTCTGGAGACGATCCAGCAATCCGCCGGTCCCATGCAGCGCGCTGCGCGCCACCACTGGCATTCCCTGGTTGAGCAGGGTGATGTCTGTGTGAACCGATCCGATATTGACGAGGGCGCAAAGGCCTTCAGGCGGCTTGGAATGCTCGCGGCGCCAGGCATTGGCCAGGGCCACGCAGGAAACATCGGCGACAACAGGATCAATGCCGGCTTCGAGCAATATGGAAACCGATTCGCTAATAATCGGTTCATCCACCGCCGCGATCAGCACGCGCGATCCCGTGATCGATTCCTTTTTCATGATCGAGTGCGAAATCACATGCCGTTCGGCGTTGAAAGGAATGATCTTTTGCGCCTCAAAATTCGCCATTCCCGCCAGTTCCGCGTCCTCGACGGAAGGCAGAAACACCGTGCGCACCGTTACGGAATGCTTGGGAATGATAAGAATAGGATTGAGCGGCTGGATTTTGTGGAGGCGCAGCGCCTCGCGAATGGCATGGCCTTTGGCGGCCACCGCCGAGTCGCCGTTTTCCACGGAGGCGGGCAGCGGAATCAGCAGGGCGCGGCGCAATTGCACCGTTTTCTGACGAATCAGCTGGACAACCTTGCAGTCGGCCGGAGTGAGTTCAAATGCGGTTACGATATTGGGCATAATCTGATATGCGCACGGGCGGCGCGGGAATTAGTTTTCCATCCATTGGAGTATTCGGACGGAGGGCCAAAGGACTGTTTTATCGTCCGGGCCGTCTTTGCGGCGGCTCGACGAACCGGCTCCCGAACGCCCCGGAGCCGCTTGAAAGAACCAGGAAGAATCGCGGTCGCGCTCTCGCGCAAGGTCCATTTCCTCCCAGTTGTCTGGGCGGACCATTGTTTCGAGCGAACGCCGCACGACTACAACAAGCGTTTTTTGCACTCGCGTGCGAGGCAGCGAGCCTGTCGAGCGGATTGTGAACGTTTCCGAGCGCAAGCCAAGAGGATAGGCATTCTTGATAGCGGTGAGTTTGCATCCGCACCCGTTGGATTCATCCAGGTCCGAAATGCGCCGGAACGCCTTATTGTTCGAAATATCCTCCTTCGTATTGCTTCTGCGGTATTCTATGACGTCCCGAGCGGACCGTTCCGGCTCGTCGCCCCCTATGCCGCCGGCCTTGATTGCGGCCGCAAGCACTTCCAGCTCGGCCGTATTCGGATTCAGAGTGCCATTGGAATAAACGGTAACGCAATCGCGCAATCCAACCATCGGTTCATCGCGGCGGCCCGAAGAGCGGCGATTCTTGATCTGAAACCGCTTTCCCCCGCCCCATTCCTGTTTTCGGTTTTCGAGGGCGGCCGTCTCCGCTTCCAGCGAACCGGGGCCGTAAAACATTTCCGCCGTTATGCCATATACATCCAAAAGCTCATCCACTGTTGTGAAACGGTCGTTTTTGATGCGCATCGGCGTCATGCGATCCGAATCAAATTCATCCGTGGCCTCGCCGCCCGCCGCCATAAGGGCATAGACTTCAGACTCCTTCGCGCCACCTGCCATTGTGCCGAGCGAAGGCTTTTCGTCCGGGTCGCGCCAGTCCACGATGGCCGCCGCCGCCTCCTTGGCATCCTCTTCCTCGTAGCCAAGGATTTCCAACAGCGACGATAGCATTTGCGGGGTAGCCGTATTGATGTTGATCTTGCTTTCCTCGTCGGTCACCACGACGTCATAGATGCCGCGCCCGAATTCCACCCGGCCCTTGCCTTCCTCGGGGCGTTTCCAGATGTCGCCCTCGGCGTCGAATGCCACTGCGTTTTCGGCGTAATCGAGAATGAGGTCATTGCGCAAATCGGCGACGGCCTTTGCGACGCCCGCGCGAGCCAGCGAATCGGCGATCTGGCTGTTTTTTCTCATGCTCATCAGGCGCATTTGCATCACATGGTGCGAAAGGAGCGATGTGGCCAAGAGCGTTAGGATGACAATCAGCCACAGCGAAAGAACAAGCATGAATCCTTTCCGCCCGCGCGGGCGCGGGTTGCGCCGCCAAAAAAGCCGCGGCGCGAGAACGCTTGATCCCGATCCATGCCAGCGGAGACTGGAACGCTTGCTCATTCCCATGTCCCCCATTCGCCTTTGCGGCGGCCGTCAATTTCGCCCTGGCGGCGCCCTTCGGAGAGGAACGGATTGGCAATATAAGTTTCTGACGATCCAGGGACGCGCACAATGGTCTGGAAAATTTCTGAAAAGGCGGGGCGGTCCGGGTCTTCCAGGGTCAGTCTGATGCGGATATAGGCGGGAAGATTGTCCGCGGGCGCCTGATTGATGCGCGACATGAAAAGATGGTAGGCCGGTGAATTCGGATCCGCCAACTGCTCGGCCGTATCCGCATTTTCCTCTTCGGTGAGAGTGTAATAGGAATTCCGCATCTCGCGACGGTTTGAATTCCACCGGTCGCTTTCAATCCAGGTCTGGTCGAACCAGTATCCAAACTTCAGTTCAAATTCACGCACGCCTTCCGCGAGGATTTCCCTGCGTTCCGGCTCGGGTTCCTCAAGCAATTCGCCGAAGATGTCGCGCGGGGCGTCGAAGACGGACTCCACGTTCCTCATCAAAACGCCGCCGCTCTCGATATATCGCACGCGGTCGAGTCCCCATTGGCCCTGGTTCCGGCTTGGCTGCGAGCCGCGGTAGGTGGCGAAACTGAGTTCGCTGCGGCCCTCTCCGGCCTGCCCGACCATCTGCAGGTCGATCAAAATGCCGTAGTCATAAGGATTTCCCAGGTAAGTGGACGAACCTTTCTCTTCTTCCTTTTTGCGGACGCGCGGATCGTCCGGATCGCCATAGCGGGCGAAGAAATCATCCCAGGAATCGCTCTGCTCGGCCCGGTCGATGTCCTGGTTGAGTTGATTGATTTTCGCGCGCATCGTGGCGTTATAGGCAGACTCATCCTGGAAATAGATATTGTGAATATCGCGCTCGATTGTGTCGAAAACAAACCGCGCACGATCAAGGAGCTGCGATTGTCGCTGCGCGCTCTCATAGGCCCGCGTCCCTGTGCGGAATGTAGAAAGCACAATCGTGCCCAGCACGGCGAAAATTGTGACCGCCAGCATCACCTCCAGCAGCGTAAAGCCCCGGCGAGCAAGGCGCGAAAGGAAGCCTGCAGGGGCGAACCGGCGCTGAAATCGTAGGGTGAAACGGGGCATAGGCGAAAGGGGGG
>CAYUNT010000051.1:0-24474 GCA_964446285.1 uncultured Candidatus Sumerlaeota bacterium
ACCCATTCACCAACACCCCTCCAGGGGGGACACCATGTACCTGTGTATTACCTGGTTTTTCCCTCAAACCCATTGACAAATTCCGAAAGTATGGTCATAGAAGAAACCGGGGTTGGATACGAGAAGGGACGCTAGAATCGACCCGGTAGAGACCCACCATGCCACTCATCAGGAGCAGTTACCCATGAGTGAACGGCTGCGTGTCATGATCGTTGACGACGAGCCGGATATTCCGGCCGTTTTGAAACCGATTCTTGAACTTGATTTTGAGGTGGTTGTGGCCTCGAACGGCCTCGATGCGCTCCTCAAACTGCCGCGCCATGAGCCAGATGTCATGGTGGTGGACGTTATGATGCCGCTCATGGACGGCTGGGAGCTGGCCCGCAATGTCCGCCGGAATCCAGAGTTTGAAAAAACTCCGATAATTTTTCTTACGGCGCTTGACTCGCGCGAGGATATCCGGCGCGGATACGCAGCGGGAGCGACGGTCTATATCACAAAGCCTTTCGATCCGGAGCGAGTGCGCAAAAACGTGCAGTCATTCGCCGAGCACGACCGGCTGGAAATCCGCCCGAAGAAAATGACGATCGAGGAAATCCGGCAAGAAGAGCGCCAACAGGCTCAGGCCGGGCGGCCGGCAGCGGCGGCAACAACAGGCACGGGAACAGACGCCAGACCTGCCATAAGCGCGGAGGCGGTTGCGCGCCCTTCGGAAAAAAAGCCTCTGGTGCGTTCATACAGCCAGGCCAAAACTCGAGCGCCTGTTCCTCCCGCGCCCGCGCCCCGAGCACCCGCGCCTGCGCCCGCGCAGGCGGGGTCGGCGTCGCCCCAAGCCCCCCCAGGCGCGCCTGCTCCGGCGGCGGCAACGGCACAAGCATCCGCTTCCGCCGCGCCCTGGAACTCGCCCATACCGCGTCCACCGGCCACATCCCCCTTGGCAGGTTTGTCCCAGCCTCCCCGCGTGATGGTTGTGGACGACGATCCAGAAATTGTTGATGTAATTCGAATGACGCTCGAACATGGTTTCGAGGTTATTACAGCCTGCGACGGACTCGACGCCCTCAACAAAATACCCATAGCCGAGCCTGACATTTACGTCATTGACGGCATGATGCCCAAGATGAGCGGATTCCAGCTGCTCCAGATGCTGCGCGGATGCGCCGAGACCCGCCGTTCACCGGTGCTGTTTATTTCGGCCAAATCCGAGCCGAAAGACCGCGAGTATGCCCGCTCGCTCGGCGCCAATCAGTATCTTTCAAAGCCATTCCTGCCCGAGGAAATGGTCCAGGTGCTCGAGGCCATGACGCAATTCCCCGGATTTTCCATCCGCGCCAAGCGCAAAAACCTCGATCAGATTCTCTTGGAAGAGGGCAAAAAGAAAGAAGACGAAGCCGAGCGCGAACGGCGCAAAACGCTCTGGAAGACCTACGAAGTGCTCGAAGATTTTCTGCGCAGACACGGCGAAAAGAACCCGCTTTAGCCTGGTTCCGCGCGCCTCCCGCCCCACCCCGAATGCCAATTTCCCCTGGGCGCGCCCTCACATTACAAAATCGCGCGACGATTTTCCCAGTAATTACCCAAAAGAGTTGCCTCGGGTCCCCGAGGTCTTTTGGGGCCTTTTGTTCTT
Organism: uncultured Candidatus Sumerlaeota bacterium; assembly: GCA_964446285.1. GTDB lineage: Bacteria > Sumerlaeota > Sumerlaeia > SLMS01 > CAYUNT01 > CAYUNT01. Next base: position 1,628 of record CAYUNT010000051.1, read on the forward strand.
TTGGTCCTTTTTAGTCCCGCACAGGCCGCAATCAGGAGCAGCCATTACAGTTCTTGTTTCATGGCCTCAAGCGTATAGGTCTCGATCGTGTCGCCCTCGCGCACGTTCGAGAAATCCTCCAGTCCGATGCCGCATTCCACGCCGGCGGGAACCTGTTTCACGTCGTCTTTTACACGGCGCAACGAACTGATTACGGTTTGCGTAACCACTTCGCCGCCGCGCATTACGTGCGCTTTCTGGCCTTTTTCGATTGTTCCGCTGCTTACATAGCAGCCCGCCACATGGCCGAATTTGCCCGATTTGAATACCTGGCGGATTTCGGCACGAGCCTGGATGACTTCCTGGTATTTGGTTTCGAGCAAGCCCAGCATGGCGCGCTGCAATTCATCAAGCAGCGTGTAAATCACCTGATAGGTGCGTATCTGGACCTTTTCGCTTTCCGCCAAATCACGCGCTTCAGGCGAGGTGGGAACATTGAATCCGATCACCACCGCATCCGAGGCGGAAGCGAGATCCACATCGCCCACAGAAACCGGCCCGACGCCGGCATGAACAACGCGTGGATTCACCTTGGTGCTTGGGAAACGCGCAATAGCCTGGGAAATGGCTTCCAGCGACCCCTGAACGTCCGCCTTGAGGATCAGGTTCAAGTCCTTGACCTGCCCTTCGCGCAGGCGATCTTGGAGGTTTTCCAGCGTAACTTGAGCACGCTCAGTAAATCCGCGGCGGCGGCGGCGCGCCACACGCTCCTCAGAGATTTCGCGCGCCTGCGCCTCGTTCGCGCAAACAACAAACGTCTCGCCCGCGGCAGGGGCGCGGGTCAGGCCGAGAATCGCGACAGGCGTCGAAGGTCCAGCTTCCTCGATTGGCTGTCCGCCATCGTTATACATCGCGCGAACGCGGCCAAAGTCCGAACCGGCAAGCACGATCTCGCCCGTTCGCAACGTTCCTCGCAATACGAGCAGCGTGGCCGTCGCGCCGCGCAACGGGTCGATATGCGATTCCACAACCGTTCCCACGGCCGGGCGGTCCGGATTGGCCTTTAGCTCGAGCACTTCCGCCTGGAGCAGGATCAGATCGAGCAATTCAGCAATGCCAATGCCCTTTTTCGCTGAAATTTCCGCGCAAATTGTCGTTCCACCCAGGTCTTCGGGAACCAGATCATATTTCATCAGTTCCTGTTTGACCCGCAGCGGATTGGCCCCGGGGATGTCGATCTTATTGACGGCCACCACCAGCGGAACCTGGGCGGCCTTGGCGTGGTTGATAGCCTCAATTGTTTGAGGCATCACGCCGTCGTCCGCGGCCACAACCAGCACCACGAGGTCGGTCATATTCGCCCCGCGGGCGCGCATCGAGGTGAAAGCTTCGTGGCCGGGCGTGTCCAGGAACGTCACGCGGCCTTTTTCTGTTGCAACGGTATATGCCCCGATATGCTGCGTAATTCCGCCGAATTCGCCTTCCGCCACCTTCGTTTTGCGAATCGCGTCGAGCAGCGTCGTTTTGCCGTGATCGACGTGCCCCATAACTGTCACGATAGGCGGGCGGGGACGCAAGGTTTCCGGGCTGTCCTCTTCCAGCATTTCCTCGATGTCAATTTCGTCACTCTCGCGGGCAATTTCAATAGTCACTTTGAATTCCTGAGCCAGCAATTCCGCCCAATCGGGGTTTAGGAGCTGATTGACCGTTATTGCTTCGCCCATCAGAAGCAAATGGCGCATGATGTCGGCCAGGCTGATGCCGGTTTTTTCCGCGAATTCGCCCAGGGTAAAGTCCCCGGTGAATCGGAAAACCTTGGGCGCTTCTTCGATGGCCGCTCCGCCTGCCCGGCCCGAGGCGTCGTCTCCCCCCTTGCCTCCCTTTTGGCGCGCCTTGGGCGACAGCGGGCGATGGGGAACGTCTTCCATTGAGAAAATCCGGCTGGGCCGGAACCGACGCCCCGCCCCTTCTTCTGGGCCTGCAATGCCCTTCGGCGGACGTTTGCGCCTTGCCGGAGGCCCTTCTTCGCCCTCGCGTTCGCGTTCGCGTTCCTTTTCACGCCCCCGCCGGCGTCCGCGTTCCTCGAACTCGTCCTTCATGACGGGGATTTCACGGACGATCAGTTTTTTGGGCTTTTCCTTGTCTTTTGCTTTTTCCCGCCGCGGCGGCGCGCTGGGCGGCGGCGCGACACTTTCCGCCGCTTTTTCCGCCGCGGCAGCCAGACCCGGAGGCGCAGAGGCCGGCGAAGGCGGCGCTGCCACCGGCTCCACGGGCGGCGTGGGCACGGTTCGGTGCGAATCGATTTCCTGCTGCTTTTTCAGCAGCTCCAAATCCGCCAGACGGCGCTGTTCCTCTTCCTGCTTGCGCCGCTCCTCATCCAGTTTGCGCTGGCGTTCCTGCTCCTCGCGAAGCTGACGTTCGCGCTCTTCCCGCTTGTGCCGTTCCTCTTCCTCCGCGCGGGCCTTTTGCGCTTCCTGGCGCAATAGGTCATACTGATACAAAATCTCGTTGGAGGTTTCATCCTCCAGCCGGTTGGAAGCCTTGGGGCTGTCCGGGACAATAAGCCCTCGCGCTCGCAAGTCCGGTGTCAACTTCTCAATATCCGCGATCAACTCTTTGCTCGAGGTATTGAGCAGTTTGGCAAGTTCACTAATGCGCATACAGTCGGATCAGCCTTTGAATAACGGCACACAACGTGCGGTCGATTGGCGCACATCAACCGGCATCCGCCGAAGGCAAATGCCGGATGGGGCGGCGCTTCACGCGAATTGCACCTCTGCCGTCGCGCCTGTGGGGCAGAAGCCGAATGCTGATCAGACGCAATCCTCTAACAGGGAGTCAAGCTAAACCGCGACTTCCGCCGCCGGGCGCATTCTCTTCCCGCTGCTGATTTCTATTTCGCTGGCGGCCCTCTCCAAGGCGGCAAACGCGAAAATGCGGCGCCAGGATCGAGGCTTGATGGGAAACTTTCCGCAACCGAAAACACATGCAACACCCAATGCCACAACGATTGACATGTTTCTCCGCCCCACCCGCGGCTCCGCTCCGGGAAGGTTTTTGCCGCGCTGGCGTTTGCGCCAAACCTTATCTCTTGCGGACAAGATGTATCCGGCCAATGATTTGCAGCAGTGATCCTCGGGGCGGGCGCGGCGCACTCAAGTGGCGCAATTAAATCAAATCGTCCGGACGGCAAGGGGATGCGAAGGAGAATTCCGAAAATGACACCCACCAGCATCCCCATGCAAGTTCCGCCAGCCACTCTGGAAGCGTGGCAGGAAATAGCGGATATCCTGGCAGCAATAGCCGGAGTGCCGGCCGCCCTGATTATGCGATACAAGGAACCGCATATCGAGGTTCTTGTCTCCAGCAAAAGCGAGGGAAATCCATACAAGGTGGGAGAAAGGGAAATCATTGAGGGTTCTGGACTCTATTGCGAAGCTGTAATCAAGACGCGAGAGAAACTGCTCATTCCCGATGCGCTGGCGGATGAAAAATGGAGGAACAATCCCGACATCAAGCTGGGCATGATTTCGTATATGGGATTTCCCATTTTTCTCCCGGATGGAAGGCCGTTCGGAACTCTTTGTGTGCTGGATTCCAAGCGGAATGCTTATTCCGAAAGTATTGCGAAACTAATGATAAATTTTCGCAATCTTGTGCAGCAGGACCTTGTGATCATCCACATGAATCAGGCGCTGGGCTGGAAAAACAAACGCCTGGTGGACTACTTGGCGGAATTGCAGTCGCTGCGCGAATCGGCGGAGGCGGCAAAGGCGCGCGCCGATGAAATGGCACGCCGGGCTGAAGAGGCCAGCAAGGCAAAAAGCCAGTTTCTGGCCAATATGAGCCACGAAATCCGAACGCCAATGAATGGGATTATCGGAATGATCGGGCTTTTGCTCGACTCGCCGCTCAACGCCCAACAACGCCATTACGCTGAGGTCATACGCTCCAGCGGCGAAGCCTTGATTAACCTTCTCAATGACATCCTCGATCTGTCAAAGATCGAAGCTGGCCGCCTCGAACTGGAATCCATCGACTTCGATTTGCGTTCCATTGTGGAGGATGTGGCGGATTTGCTCTCAATCCGGGCGCTCGAACGCAATCTCGTGCTCGTCAGTTCCATCGCGCCAGGGGTTCCTTGCCGCGTGAAAGGCGATCCGGGCCGCTTGCGCCAGATTCTTCTCAACCTGGGAAGCAACGCCATTAAGTTCACTCCGCGAGGTGAAGTCGAAATCCGCGTGGACTGTGTTTCCCAATCTCAAGAGAGCGCCATCATTCAATTCACAGTGCGCGATACAGGGATTGGCATTGAGCCGGGTAAAATAGACATGCTGTTCAAGGCTTTTCAGCAGCTCGATACTTCCACCACGCGCAGGTTTGGAGGCTCCGGACTTGGGCTGGCCATATCGCAAAAGCTGGTCCGCCTTATGGAGGGTCACATCGAGGTCCAAAGCAAGCCGGGGAATGGGAGTTCGTTCAGATTTGCCATCCAGTTCCCCCTTGCAGCGGATGCCCTCGCGCAGGAATTGGAGGGTCGCTTGGAATTTCCGGAACTAAGCGCAATAATCATCAGCGAGAATGCCTCCCGCCGCCGGGTTCTGGAAGAGCAGTTAAAAGCGTGGAAAGTCCAATGCCAGGAGGCCCGGAATCTTTCTGAAGCGATGGAGCTTTTGCAGCATGGCGCAGATGCAAAGGAACCAGTTCGCATCGTCTTTCTGGACGTGCAAAACGCCAAGACGGATGCGGCCAGCCTCGCTGCCCCCTTGCTGGAGCATCCGCAAGCGCCTCATGTCGTTTTTTTGAATCCTATTGGTGAAAAATTCGCCATCGAACCAAAGGATACGGAGCGGCCTGCCCCCTGCCTGACACTGCCTGTGCGCCAAATCCATCTCCGATACTGTCTGCAAACCTTGGCCAGTTCACATGGTATAGAGGCAAAAAAACAACATGGCGAGGAAGAGGCAAAGCGGGAACGCATCGCCCCCCTCCCCTGCCCCAGCCGCGTTCTGCTTGCCGAGGACAACAAGATCAATCAGCTCGTCGTGAAAAACATTCTGCAGAAAATGGGCATCCAGGCGGACATTGTGGAAAACGGCGTGGAGGCCCTGGCGGCGCTTGAAAAATGCAGATATGATCTGGTTTTTATGGATGTTCAAATGCCTGTAATGGATGGCTTCTGCGCGGCGAAGGCGATTCGAAGCGGCCAGGTCAAAATCCAAAATCCCGGGATGCCGATCATTGCCTTAACCGCCCATGCCTTGAAGGGCGATCGCGACAAATGCATTGCGGCAGGCATGAATGACTATATTTCCAAGCCCATATCGCCGCAGGATTTGAGAAAGGCTATTCTCCGCTGGGCGCCGCCGTCGCCGCTGTTGCCGTCGGCAAATGGACAATCCGATCTCCCTGCGCAAGAGGCCAGCAGGTCCTCTGCCGCGATTTCCAATCCGCAACAAGGCGCTCCCAAGCTCCAAGAGGAGATTCCCGCAATGTCCGCAGAACCTCCTGCGCCTGCCCCTGCTCCCGCTCCGGCGGCCACTCCGGCTCCTGAACAAAGTGCCGCCGCGGCAATGGAAGAGGTGTTTGGCTGGGACGCCTTTTTTTCACGCACAATGAACGACATGGAACTGGCTCGAAAAGTCCTCGATGGATTCCTGGAACGCATTCCCGGCCAAATGGAAAGGCTCAATTCATCAATTGAAACGGCAAATATCCGCCAAGCCCGGATGGAGGCACACAGCATTAAGGGAATCGTTGGAATGTTCAGCGCGAAAGCCGTATTTTCACTGGCTGGCGCGATAGAAAGTGCGGCGGATTCTCAGGACATGGAGAAAATTAAGGCGCTGATTCCGGACTTCGAACGCGAGGTAGCGCGGCTGAACGAGGCCATTCGCCAGGAGCTGCGCAACCGCGAGTAATGTTTTTTTCTTTATTCTTGCGCTCAATACAGATGCCATGACGTTCCCGGGATGACCGGAACCACGCGGATGGCATCCGCCAGCACAAGCAAAGTGGCATTGGATACGTTGTTGCTCAACACAACACGGCCTGTGTTCGGCCCGGTAAAACGATACGCGCCCAACGGAACCCAGCGTCCGCCGTTTGTCTGTTGATTGATCCGGACCGTTGTCTGGCCGTCCGCGTGAAAAATAGTGAAAGGCGAGTCCGTGGCTCGGTTATATGCCTCTGGATACCAAGTAAAGACCTCATACATGCCCGCGGCAGGCGTATATAACTTCCATGTCGCGGTTTTTTCTCCGGAGCCTCCCGAGGCATAGTGGTAAGAAGCCCCGTATTTGTCTCCCTGTGCAGTCGCCCTTGTCCAGGTTCCCACCACGCTGAATTCGGGATCGTCATTGTCTATTATCGTCAGGTCCTTGATTGTGGTGCCCTTAATGACGACCGTCCCAGTCAATATGTCCAAAAGATTGCCATCGGCATCGAGGCAATTGGCAGTGATAGTGGCCGTTCCCGGAGCCGCAGATGCGATGGAATACAAAAGCCGTCCATTGGCGCGTTGTGTCGTCGTGCCCAGCAGCCGGCCATTGAGATACACCTGCGCCTGCACGGCCTTGTAATGATAAATCTCCACATCGAAGGGAAAATCAGTGGATTCCACCGCCTTGAGATCGTTGGCCACAATTTCGCCATTTTGCGAAGGAATCGGATTGGCGTCGAAGGCGGCCCACGAAATCGGCGAATTGGCATTCACGCCAGACTGGAGGGCGCGCAACCGCTCGGGGACCAGCAAATCGTAGTTTGTCCATCCGTTTTTCGACATCAGCGCCGCCGCGCCGCCCGCCCCGCTGCCGATCGCCCACTCGATTGGATGAAGCCGGTATCCCGCGTTTGTAATGAATGTAACCGCCAAGGTTTTTCCCGCAGCGAGCAGATTGCGAACATTCACCGATCCCAATGCGCGATAGGGAACATAAAATGGCGCGGGATAATGAACGCTGATGGCCATGCCTGTGCTGAGATATGTGGGATGAACATCCACCGTATAATTCCCAATCCCAACCGAATCATAATAGCGAAAGGAGCTGCCCGATACATAATCCGCCGCCTTTGTGTCCACGAAATACCGCTGCGTGATGCGGAAATTATCCAAACCGACGGTGCGGCGCGTGCTCCGAATGTAAGGGAACATGGAAAGGCCAGTCCCCGTGCCCATCATATTCAAGGGATGATCGCCATGAGGCATTCGGGTATCCCAGGCAACCGAGCGATTGGCCTTCATGAAAAAATACCAGGCGATGGCGTGCTTTTCCGCCCGCGCGAGTTCGCTTAGTCGTATGCCCCCTTGCCATCCAGCCGCCGCCTCGGCCGCCGTATCCGCGCGTGTTTTATATAAAGTCCCATAAGGATAATCATTTCCGGGATACCAGTTTTGCATCGAGACGTCGCCCGCAAGCGCCGTGTCATAAGCGCCGGATGCGGCGGTATTCTTTATGCGGCGATACGTCCAAATGCGCGCCCAGCTGTAACTTCCCATGCTGAAATACGAAGAGACTTGTTCGTCGTAATACGCCTGAAAATCAGGAAAAGCAGCGGTCAGTTCGTTTTCCGCGCCGAGTTCCGTTCCGCCTGTCATGCAAAAGGGAAACACAAACGCCTGATCGCCCAATTCGTTCATTTCGGGCAGTGTGCCGTTGTCGGCGATTTTCTCGGTGGTTTTCTCACGTCCGACTGTGTAGGTGGCGCCAGATAAAACAACCGCATCGGCCAATTCAGACGCCTCGACAACGACCAGCCCCCGCCCGGCCTCGCGCGCCGCAACCTGGATGACTTCCTTTGCATAGTCCGCCGAATCCTGCGGATCATACCAATCCGGAAGTTCCTGGGACAAGTATTTGTCGAAAGGCTTATACGGCGCGATCGGCGTGCGGCGGATCAGGGTCAAGCCAGTGATCACAACCCCTGAGCCATGATCGTCCTCCACCGCGGCTGTGGAAACATCCTTTACCACGGTGAGATACATGACGGTCAGATTGGAAAACTCACCAGCCATCTGATCGAGCACCCATGCGGCGGTTCGAGGATCAAAAGCATCGCGCGATACCCAGCAAGCGGCGTCGCCTGCATAGCCGTCGCCGGGGGCTTCCGAGGGGGCGGCCTTGATGCGGGCCAGAAAGTCCCGGTAATCCGCTGCGTAATACAACTCCGGGTTGTTGCGCATCAAAGCGCCGCCCGGACTGTGATATGGATTGTCGATGGCCGCCACGCCCTGCGACGTAGCCTGTCCGCCCAGCCAGAGCATGGGTTCCACGAGGAGGATTTGCGCATCGGGATTCATGCGCGCCGCCTGGAAGGCCGCCGCCGGTGCGCTAAACGTCCCGCCGTTGATGACAATGTCGAATGCCATCTGGGTTGCAGCCCGCGCGCCCGAGGGATTCCCCAAAATCGCAATTGCGGCGAACAAAATGGCCGCCAGGCCAAGATAAGCAAAGGATGCGTGCAGGCCGGAGCACGTGGAAAAATGCGATCCGCGCTGAATGCCGCGAATTGGGCGGGGATGAGGCCGCAAAAGGCGAAATACGTGCATTGGCAACATAATCTCCGATATCCCTATGTAATTATTCCGCCTCTATCCTCCAATTCCACTCGTCAGGCGGACATGCCAGCCACGCTTCAGGCAGAAGTCCACGAACCAAACCGCCCATTCCGCTCATTGGAAATCAAGTTTCTCCGTCTCCCGTGACCCTTCTCAATTAAACGATAAAGCACCTCCCCAATGGGTCAAGCGAGGTCTTTTGCGCCACCCGCCCGAATGATTACGAATTTGCGGCATCTTCCGCGCAACCGCGAACCAAACCAATGCGCCGAGCGGCCTTGCGGCAGCTCAAGCGCGTGAATTCTGCGCTTAATCAAAATTTTACACAGATACATTCAGGAGATGGAATAAACCACCGCCCCAAACTCGTTCCTTCTCATACATCTTAGGCAAGCGACAGCATTCCCACCTTGATTCTATCTGGATTTCTGGAGATTTGGAGCAAAAATTCCATGCTCCTGCGGACCCATCGTTGCTGCCCTGAGAAAGCCGCCGGCTGGGGCGCTGAAACTCGCGCAATCCTGCAGCAACTTGCGGTTTGAATGGACAAACGCCCCCCATTTCTTCGACACTCCGGGTTTGTGGACGCGAAGGCAGGCGGAAAGCCGCCGCGCCATAACGCCACGGGCTTCTTGCGAGGCTCATTTTCCGGGCGGGCATGGACACGCTGGGTGGATAAGGAACTGGGAATCGAGTATGCAATCTTTTCGCGACATTCTGCTCGCACACGAGGCGCTTCTGCTATTTCTGGTCATTGGCCTGGGATATTTGGTCGGGCAAATTAAGATTCGCGGGTTTGGATTCGGCGTCGCTGGCGTGTTGTTTGTTGGCATTGCCTTTGGCGCGTGGCAGCCGAAGGAGGCCACAGCCTTTCACATCGCTCCGCTAGTAACGGAAACCGGACTTATTTTATTCGTCTATGCCATTGGACTGACGAGCGGCCCTGGATTTTTTTCCTCGCTCCGCGAACGCGGAATTCGCTTCAACATCGCCATCATTGTGGCGCTTGCGATCGGCGCTGTGTCGGCTCTGATTGCCGGAAAATGGTGGTTGCATCTTTCCCCCGGCCTGATTTCGGGCGTATTCTGCGGAGGGCTTACAAACACGCCAGCGCTCGCGGCGGCGACGGAATATCTGAAGGCTGCGGAACCAACCGCCATTTCGGAACCGGCCCTTGGCTACTCGGTGGCTTATCCATTCGGGATTTTGGGATTCCTGATCTCCTTTCAGACATTCACATGGATTTTCCGCAAACGATTCCAGCAAGAACGCGAACAAGCCCTCTCGGCCTCGACGGGAGAAAAACAACTCATTGTGCGTAATTTCGAGATTCGAAATCCCAAGATATTCGGGCGCGCCATTGGGGAGTTGAAAGTCCAGGATGTAACTGGCGTGATTATCTCGCGCCACCGGCACGAAGGCGTTGTGGCGATTCCCACCAAATACACGATATTGCACGAAGGCGATGTTGTCGTTGTGGTGGGCAACAAAGCCGCTATCGACAAGGCGCTCGAGTTTTTTGGCGCAGAATCAAAAGAACGCCTCGATACAGACCGCGAGCACATTGATATGCGCCGCATTCTGGTATCGAACCGTTCGCTCGTTGGCAAAACCATCAAGGAACTGGAACTGGACCGCCGCTTCAACGCCCAGATCACCCGTCTGCGCCGCGCTGACTTCGACATGATTCCATCGCAGGACACGGTTCTTGAACTGGGCGACCGCCTTCGGGTCGTCATGCCCACCGACAAAGTGGCGGAGGTCTCGAAGTTCTTCGGCGATTCTCTGCGCAGCATCGCGGAACTGGATTATACGGCCATAACGCTTGGGATTTCGCTGGGCGTGCTCGTGGGGCTGATCCCTATCCCGCTTCCGGGCGGCAGCAAGGTAACGCTCGGGATCGCCGGCGGTCCGCTGGTTGTGGCGCTGGTGCTTGGCAAACTCGGGCGCACCGGCCGCGTGGTGTGGAGCATTCCGCACGAGGCAAACGAAGCCATTCGCCATATCGGACTGCTTTTCTTCCTTGCCGGGGTTGGAGTCATGGCGGGCGGGAAATTCCTCCAGGCCATCCAGACGAGCGGAATCCAACTGCTGATCCTCGGAATTTTGACAACGATGATAACCACCGGGTTAAGCCTGGCGATGCTGCACTTTTACGCCAAGTCTTCGATCATCGGAACCCTTGGTGCCACGAGCGGAATGCAGACACAACCCGCCAGCCTGGCCCGCGCCCGCGAGATGTCGGGATCAGACGAAACCTACGTCACCTACGCCATTACGTATCCAGTGGCGATGATCGGAAAAATCCTCCTTGCTCAGTTGCTCATCCTCGCCGCGCGTCTGTTATAAATCATCTCATTGCCTTCATTTCACAATTCTTTTCACGCGGGATTTGCCGGCGCCAACGCCTTTGAGGCCACTTTGCCTGAAGAATCCCCCCAAAGCAGAATCCATCCGCATCCAATGCGGTTTTTCACCAAAAAGTTTCGTTGTGATTGAGGGGGCACGGGCTGTAGGCTGTGACTTGGCCACGGCGAAATGGCGGGGCGCGCCGGCGGACCTTGCTCGCAGTCGTTCCCCCCACGGATTTTCATCAGCGCGAGGCATGTGTTTCTCATGGAGATCAAAAAACCGATCACGCTTCAGGGGCATCTTGACGATCGCGATCCGATCGAGACGCAAGAATGGCTCGAATCGCTCGATGATGTGTTGCAGCGCGAAGGCCCGGACCGCGTGCGACAACTCCTCCAGCGCCTGCAAATACACGCCTCCGAACGCGGCGTCTCGCTGCCGATTTCCGCCACAACGCCTTACATCAACTCGATTCCGCTCGATCAGCAGCCGCAATTCCCCGGCAGCCGCGACATCGAGCGGCGCATTAAAAGCCTGATCCGCTGGAATGCCCTCGGGATGGTCGTGAGGGCCAATCGCGCCGAGGAGGGCATCGGCGGCCACATCTCCACATACGCCTCGGCGGCCACGCTTTACGAAGTCGGTTTCAATCACTTTTTCCATGCGCGGACAAAAAATCATCCGGGCGATCAGATTTTTTTCCAGGGCCACGCCTCGCCGGGCATCTACGCGCGCGCCTATCTGGAAGGCCGTCTGACCGACGAGCACATGAAGAACTTCCGCCGGGAACTCGCGCCGGGCGGCGGGCTTTCGTCGTATCCGCACCCGTGGCTGATGCCGAATTTCTGGAACTTCCCGACGGTCTCGATGGGCCTCGGGCCGCTCATGGCCGTTTATCAGGCACGGTTCAACCGCTACCTCACCGACCGCGGCCTCAAAGACCTCGCGAAATCGAAGGTCTGGTGTTTTGTGGGCGATGGCGAGATGGACGAGCCGGAATCGCTCGCCGCGGTGGCCGTCGGCGGGCGCGAAAAACTCGAGAACCTCATTTTCGTGGTCAATTGCAACCTCCAGCGCCTCGATGGCCCTGTGCGCGGAAACTCAAAGGTGATGCAGGAGTTCGAGGGCCTGTATCGCGGCGCGGGCTGGAACGTCATCAAGGTCGTGTGGGGCGGCGACTGGGACGCGCTGCTCGAACGCGACCGCCACGGCCTGCTCGTGCAGCGCATGAACGAACTCGTGGATGGCGAGATGCAAAAACTCGCTATCGAGTCGGGCGAATACGTCCGCCGCGTGTTCTTTGGCAAGTATCCTGAGTTGCTCAAGATGGTCGAGCACCTGACCGACGAGCATCTTCGCAAGTTGCGCCGCGGCGGCCACGATCCGGAAAAAATTTACGCCGCCTACAAAATCGCAACCGAGACGCAAGGCAAACCGACGTGCATCCTTGCGGCCACGGTCAAAGGCTACGGCCTCGGCGAAGCGGGCGAGGGCCGCAACATCACGCACCAACAGAAAAAACTGAACGAAGAGGAAATGCGCGAATTCCGCACGCGCTTCGGAATTCCCATATCCGACAAAGAACTTGTCGAGACGCCTTTCTACCGTCCGCCGGACGACAGCCCCGAGATGCGCTATCTCCATGACCGCCGCCGCGTCCTGGGCGGATATGTGCCGCAACGCGAGGTCAAGGTCGAGCCGCTCCCCGCGCCGGAAGAGCAATTGTTCGAAGAATTTTACGACGGCACGCAGGACCGCCCCGTTTCGACCACGATGGCCTACGTGCGCATTCTCGCGAAACTTCTCCACCACGAGCGCATCGGTCGCCTGATCGTCCCCATCGTGCCCGACGAGGCGCGCACGTTCGGCATGGAAGGCCTCTTCCGACAATACGGCATCCACTCGCACGTAGGGCAGCTCTACGAACCCGTCGATGCGAAAAGTCTTTTGTATTACAAGGAAATCCGCGACGGGCAGATTCTCCAGGAAGGGATCAACGAAGCGGGCGCGATGGCTTCTTTCGTCGCCGCCGGGACGGCCTACAGCGTCCACGGCATCAATATGATTCCTTTCTTTACCTACTATTCGATGTTTGGATTCCAGCGCATTGGCGACCTGATCTGGGCGGCGGGCGACATGCGCTGCAAGGGATTCCTCGTCGGCGGCACGGCCGGGCGCACCACGCTCAACGGCGAGGGTCTCCAGCACGAAGACGGCCACAGCCACCTGCTCGCCTACGCCGTTCCGACGTTGCGCGCTTACGATCCGGCGTTTGCCTACGAAATCGCCGTGATTATCCGCGACGGCTTGCGGCGCATGTATGAGGCGCAGGAAGACCTCTTCTATTACATCACAGTCGCGAACGAAAACTACGCGCAGCCCAAAATGCCCGAGGGCGTTCGCGACGGCATCCTCAACGGATTGTATTGCTACCGCGCGTCCGAGAAAAAGCGCCCCAAGGCGCGGGCGCACCTGCTCGGCAGCGGTTCGATCCTCAATGAGGCGCTCAAGGCGCAGGCGCTGCTCGAAGATACTTATGGCGTGGCAGCGGACGTCTGGAGCGCTACGAGCTACAAGCAGCTCCACTACGATGCCATCGGCTGCGAACGCTGGAATCTTCTGCATCCGGACGAAACGCCGCGTGTGCCTTGTGTGACGCGCGCGCTCGCCGAACGCCCAGGCGTGCATGTCGCCTCGCTCGATTACGTGCGCGCTTTGCCCGAGTCGATTGCGCGCTGGGTTCCGGGGCAGTTCATCGCCCTCGGGACGGACGGATTCGGGCGCAGCGAAACCCGCGCCGCGCTGCGGGATTTCTTCGAGGTCGATCATCGCTACATCGCCCTGGCGGCGCTTTCGGCGCTGGCGCGCGAGGGCAAAGTCAAACCCGAGACCGTCTCGAAAGCCATTCGCGATCTGCAAATCAATCCAGAAAAACTCAATCCGCTCGTCTCCTGATTTCTTCACTTCCCATTTCAATCGGAGCCTGAATCCATGAAGAGAGAATTCCTCCTCCCCGCCCTTGGCGAAAATATCTCGACGGCCAAAGTGGTCAGCGTCCTGGTCAAGCCGGGCGACCGCGTGAAAATTGATCAGCCAGTCCTCGAAATCGAAACGGACAAAGCCTCGCTCGAAGTCCCTGCGGATGCGAACGGACTGGTCAAGGAAGTCCTCGTCAAGGAAGGCGGCACGGCACAGGTTGGCGCGCCCATTTTGATTATCGAAGCAGAAGAAGGCGCAGGTTCAGGCGCGGGCGCCAAAGCCGCTCCTGCTCCCGCAGCCATCACGCGGGCCGCCACGCCTCTGCCCAAACGCACCGCCGCCGCCGCTCCGTCCGCTGCCCCGGCCGCGCCCGCCTTGCCCTCCACGCCGCCCCAGGCAGCCCCGGCGCTGGGCGCAGTTTCGGCAACCGCCTCGTCCATCGAGCCGGAATTCGACACGCCGCTGGGAAACCCAATTGGGGCGGAGCTCGTCATGCCATCCGCCTCAAGCGCAGGGACCACTTCCTCTTCCGCCGCCGCGACGGCCTCGCCTTCGGTGCGCCGGTTTGCGCGCGAAATCGGCGTGGACATTGCGAAAGTCGCCGGCACAGGCCCCGGCGGACGCATCACGCAAGAGGACATTAAAACTTACGCCAAGCGCATGGCCGCGCAACGCCAGGCCGCTGGGGGCGCGGGCGCTCCGCCTCCGCCGCAAATTATTGGCGAAACCCCTGCGGATTTCGCGCGCCACGGCGAAATTGAATCCATCCCGCTCAGCAACGTCCGCCGCATCATCGCCGAACGCCTTGCGTATTCCTGGGCCACTATTCCGCACGTTCACCAACACGACAGCGCGGACATCACGGAACTCGAAGCCATGCGCCGCGCGCACAACGAACGCGTCCGGCCCGGTATGCCGAAACTCACGGTGACAGCCGTGATTCTCAAGACGCTGGCGGCGCTTTTGAAGAAATACCCCAAATTCAACGCCTCGCTTTCGCAAAACGGCGCGGAATTGATATATAAGAAATACATTAACATCGGCGTCGCCGCGGACACGGATCGCGGGCTGCTCGTGCCGGTCTTGCGCGGCGTGGATCAGAAAAGCATTCTCGACATCGCGCTGGAAGTGGAAGGCCTGTCCGCCCGCGCGCGCGAAGGCAAAATCGCGCCAGACGAAATGAAAGGCGGCACCTTCACCGTCACGAACCTCGGCGGAATCGGCGGCACTTCGTTCAACCCGATCATCAATCCACCCGAAGTGGCCATACTGGCCGTGGCACGCGCCTCGCTGGCGCCCACGGTCCTTGCCGATGGCACGATCGCGCCGCGCCTCATTCTGCCGCTTTGCCTCGCCTACGACCATCGCGTGATCGACGGCGCTGACGGCGCGAGATTCCTGCGCGAACTGGCCGTCATGCTCTCCAGCCCGGCGGAACTGATTTGGAATCTCTGAGGAGTTGTGAGTTGTGGGTTGTGAGTTGTGAGTTACGAGTTGCTGGCGGGTAAAACTATCTCACCTGATTGCCTTGTTCCATACGTCCCATAGGTCCTATACGTCCCATATATTCTCTTTGGAGAAAAAGAAAATATGTCCTCTTCGGAAAATTTGAAAACGCATCTTCTGATTATTGGCGGGGGTCCCGGCGGATACGCCGCCGCCTTTCATGCCGCGGAAATTGGCCTGGACGTCACGCTTATCAATGGCGAGCCGCGCCTCGGCGGCGTCTGTTTGCAGCGCGGCTGCATTCCGTCGAAGGCCCTTCTCCACGTCGCCCGCGTAATCAATGAAACCCGCGATGCCGGCGATTGGGGCATCCAGTTCAAGCCGCCAAGCGTTGATCTTTCGCGCCTGCGGCAATGGAAAAACGAGATTATCGAAAAACTCGCATCCGGAATTGAGCAGCTCTGTGCGGCGCGGAAAGTGCGCCATATTCGCGCTCGCGCCACATTCATCAACTCGCAAACCGTGCGCCTGAAAGCCATCGAAGGCGGCGACACGCAATTTCCCGACGCCATCACATTCGAGCACGCCATCATCGCCACCGGTTCGCGTCCCGCGTGGCCATCCACCCTCCAAATTGGCGATCCGCGCGTAATGGATTCAACCGGCGCCCTCGCGCTTTCCGAGATTCCAGAAAGCCTTCTCGTGGTCGGCGGCGGATATATCGGACTCGAACTCGGAACGGTTTATGCCGCGCTCGGATCGCTCGTTACGGTTGTTGAACTCACTGACGGCCTTCTTCCCGGCGCGGATCGCGATTTGGTCCGCCCCTTGCAGGCGCGCATGAAGCGTTCGATTGCGGCCATTCATCTGAAAACCCGCGTCGAAGGCCTGAAAGCCACCGAAGAAGGCATCGCCGCGCATCTGGTAGGCGAAGGCGTCGATACCGAAGAGACCTTCGCGCGCGTTCTCGTCAGCGTCGGTCGCATCCCCAACACGCAGGACATCGGACTCGAAAACACACAGGTCAAAATCATTGAGCGCGGCGTGATCCGTTCCGACTCGCAGATGCGCACGGACGATCCGCGGATTTCGGCCATCGGCGATGTGGTCAAGGGGCCGATGCTTGCGCACAAGGCGTCGCGCGAGGCCAAAGTGGCCGTCGAGGTCATTGCCGGGCGCAAGGCCGCGTTCGATAATATCGCAATTCCCGCCGTGGTTTTCACCGATCCCGAACTCGCCTGGTGCGGCCTGACGGAAGCCGAAGCGCGCGCGCAAGGATTGAAAATTCAGGTGTCGCGATTCCCCTGGGCCGCCTCGGGGCGGGCCGCCACGCTCGGGCGCGACGAAGGACTGACCAAACTCGTCGTCGAGGCCGATAGCGAGCGCGTGCTAGGCGTCGGAATCGTCGGAACGGGCGCGGGCGATCTTATTTCCGAAGGCGTTCTCGCTGTCGAAATGGGGGCCGTCGTGCGCGACGTGGCCGACACCATCCATCCGCATCCGACCCTGTCCGAAACATTCGCCGAATCCGCCGAAGCCTTCTTTGGACAGGCCACTCACATCGTCCGCCCCAAAAAGTAGGCGCTTCCTTGACTTTCTCTGCCTTTCCTTGTTCTCTTATTTCGCGTTTTTCGTGGGAAAAAAAAGGAGTTTTTCCAATGATCGAAATCCTCGCCGCCACAAACCGGCCCGGATCCAATACGCTGAAGATCGCCCGCCTGATTGCATCCATGTATCCCGAAAGCGGCGCCAGCGCGCAGGTGCTCGATTTGCAGTCGCTGCCGCCCGAGATTTTCACATCGGCCTCCTATGCGGAAAAACCCCATTCGTTCGCGCCATTTCAGCAGCGGATTTTCGAGGCCGACGGGCTTCACATCATAACACCCGAATACAACGGCTCGTTCCCTGGCGTATTGAAATACTTCATCGACATGCTGAAATCCCCAGACAGTTTCGAGCATTTGCCCGTGGCGTTCACGAGCCTGGCGGCGGGGCAATGGGGCGGATTGCGCGCGGTCGAGCAACTGCAAATGCTCATGTCGTATCGCAACGCCTACATGATGCCCGAGCGCGTGTTCATTCCGCTCGTGCGCGAACGTTTTGATGTGCAGGGCGGATTCGCCGACCCGGAAATCTCCGAGCGTCTGCGCCAGCAAACGCGCCTCTTCACGCAATTTGTGAAAATCCACTCGCGCCGCCGCGCCTGATGCCCAGCCGAATGCCTATCACATTGTCGCGGAAATGGGGCCTATGGAACCTATGAGATTTTTGGGACGCCAGGCGCGAAATTAAGCAGTGGACCTGGTCACTCCCGCCGCCGCGCCTTGCGAATCGAGAGGATCGCGGCCAAAGAACGCAAACCAGATCGTTCCAATTGCCCCAAATGCGCTGGCGGCAAACAGATTCAGCGCCGGGGACTCGCGCCATAAAAACGCCCCGCCAAACGCCGCGACGGAAACCACGACGTCGCGAATCAAATAATACAATCCGAATGTAGCGGCCTTTTTGTCTTCGGGCGCGAGGTCCATAATCAACGCCTTGCGCGTCGGCTCGCCGAATTCCTTGAACCCGCGCAGCACAAACGCGCCCACAAGCGGCCAGAAGGAATGGCAGAAATAGAGCACGGCAGGAAACAGCGTGAAAAACACAAACGTAGTCACCACAAAAGGTTTCTTCAAACTGCGGTCGGCGAAATAGGCCACGGGAATATAGATCAACATGGCCGTGACCATCTCCACCGTGGTTAGAACGCCAAATTCAAAGGCGCTGACGGGCGAGGCAACAGCCTTCATGCACCAGATAACCACGAACGCATAAGGGATTTGTTCGCAAAACCGAACCAGAATATCAGAAACCAGCAAATTCCTTAGCGGCGGGCTGATGAGCGATAACATGCGCAGCAGATTTTTTTCCGCGCGCGCCGTTTCCCCGCCGCCGCTTCCGGCGCCCGCATTCGCCGCCGCCTCCGGATCGGGTTCGATCAGAATCTGCTGGGCGATCAGAGCCACAATCGCCATCACGAGCGCGCCCGCAAACGCCATGCGCACGCCCGTCCGCTCGCCCCAGATGCCAATGAAAATCCCGCCCATCACCGGTCCCAGCGCCATCGGCGCGCGGCGCACAAGCGAGTGGAGCGAAACGCCCATCGTGCGCTTTTGTTTCGGCAAAACGCGCGCCACGAGGCCCATCGTCGCCGGCAGCGAAATTGCAGTCCACGAAAGGAAAAGCACCGAACCCGCAATCACGGCCTGCCAGGCGGGAATGGCAATCACCACCACGAATCCCGCCATCGCCATCAGGTTGAAAATCAGCAGGGCGCGTTTTTCGCCATACCTGCTGGCCAAATACCCGCCCGGAAACGAATAGAGCGCCGAGAGAAGATTGTCGAGTCCGTTGAGCAGCCCGACCGAAAGCACTCCGCCTCCCAGCGCCAGCAAGTAAATCGGCAGAAACCGCTCGGCGAGTTTCTCACCCATCCCGACGAGGATGACCATGACGAGCAAGCCCGCCATGCTTCGCCGAAGCCCGAGAAACTCAAGCGCGCGGCGCAGCGGCGAAGGCGCGGGCGAATGGGCAGGAGGAGGCGCAGGAGGAGGCGAAGGATGCATCGAAGGAGAAGGCGACGACGGTGGAGAAAATTTCGGCGTCATGCTGCGGCGCGCTCACTCGTCTTCCCGCGCCACTTGCAGCCGGCACCAGGCGTAGAGGGCGTCATAAACAGCAAATTGTCTTTCCAGATTTTCATGGTCATCCGGAAATCGCAGGCTGAATCCGACGGCGATCGCTTCCAATCCGGCCGCAATCGGGTCCGCCTCGGGTCGGTCTGTATCGGCGGCGTTCACGATGCGCGCCAGCCGCAGGAGCGCTTTGTCTTTCAATTCGTATTTTTTTATGATCGCGTCAAAAGAACACCCCTCGCCATGATGGCCGAGTTCCGCGTCCGCCACATCAAACGGAATGGCATCCTCACGACGCGCGACATCCTCGACGGCGCATCGCGGAACAAAATAAAACTCGGCATCGGAATCCACAAAGCGCTGGATCAGCCACGGACACGCCACGCGATCCACATGCACATGCGAACGGGTAATCCACTTCATCCGAAAAAGCCTCCTTTGCGCTTGGCGTCTGGTTCGCCCGGCGTCTGGCCTCGAGCTATTTGGCCTCTTCCGGCGCAAGCGATCCTCCCCCCTCAGCGCCACTTTCGCCCTCTTGCCGCGCCCGGCGCAGGCCCGCCCACCAATCGAGCCGCCGGCGGATTTCCTTCTCAAATCCAAAGGGGCCGGGCGTATAGAAAGTCTCCGATTCGACCCCATCGGGCAAGCAGCGTTTTGGAATATAATGTTCTTCTGAATTATGATCGTAGGTATAATCCGCGCCGTAGCCGAGTTCCTTCATGAGCGATGTCGGGGCGTTGCGCAGCGTCATCGGCGCGGGAAGCGAGCCTGTCGATTCGATTTCCGCCCGCACTGCGCCCTCGGCGGCGTAGAGGCTGTTGGATTTCGGCGCCGTGGCGAGGTAAATCGCGGCCTGCACGAGCGCCAGTTCCCCCTCGGGCGATCCGAGCGTGTGATAGGCCTGATACGCAGCCAGCGTCTGCACGAGCGCTTGTGGATCGGCCAGCCCGACGTCCTCGCTCGCGAACCGGATCATGCGCCGCGCCACGTAAAGCGGGTCTTCTCCCGAAACGAGCATTCGCGCCAGCCAGTAAAGCGCCGCTTGCGGATCGGACGAACGCAGGCTTTTATGAAGAGCCGAGATCAGATTGTAATGTTCCTCGCCCGACTTGTCGTAGATGAAATGCCGCTGCGAAAGCGCCGCAAGGATTTCCGCCGTGAGTTCGGGCGAGTTTTGTGCGCGGGCGGCCCCGGCGCTGATTTCAAGCAGCGTGAGGGCGCGGCGCGCATCGCCATCGCTTTGTGCCGCAATCGCCTCCAGGACCTCATCGCCCACCGTCACTCCCAGTTCGGCGAGTCCCGCGCGCGCATCGCTCATGGCGCGCCGCATCACTGCCTTCAAATCTTCCACTCCAAGCGCCTTGAGCACAAACACGCGGCAGCGCGATAGAAGCGGACCAATGACACTGAACGACGGATTTTCCGTTGTCGCGCCTATGAGAATGATCGTTCCCGCCTCGACCGCCGGAAGGAATCCATCCTGCTGGGCCTTATTGAAGCGGTGGATTTCATCCACGAAAAGGATCGTGCGGCGGGCATGTCGCAGGTTGAGCGTCGCCTGGTTAATAACGCGGCGGACGTCGCTGATTTGCGCGCTGACGGCCGAGAGCACAACAAAATCGCACCGCAGCGTTCGCGCGAGCAGCAATGCCAGCGTAGTTTTTCCGCAGCCCGGCGGACCCCAGAAAATCATCGAGGGAACGCGCCCGCCCTCGAGCAGCCGCCGCAGCGGACGCCCCGCCCCAAGCAAATCGTCCTGCCCGAGAAAATCCGCAAAGTCCGACGGGCGGACACGTTCGGCCAGCGGCGCGTGAGGCGCACTGATTTCGCGAAAACGAGCATCCCCCTCCCGCGCAGGCATCCCGCTCTCGCGGTTGTCGGGAGAAGATTCTTGCTCGAACAGGTCCTGGCTCATTCAAATCCGGCGTTCAGATCGCGCATGAGAATGCCGCTGGCGAGTTTCGGGTAGAAATACGTCGATTTCTGCGGCATCAGTTCGCCCAGTTCCGCGATTTCCTGCACCTGTTTTTTCGTCGGCGGATTGAGTATAAACGCCACGCATCCCTTGCGCCGGCGCAACAGATCGAGCGCCCGCTCGAAGCTCTTCTCGTAGAAAATGTCGCCCTCGTCGAGTTCCACCTCGGGATTGCCGATCCATCCGCGCGAAATGACATAACGATGCAGAATCGTCACATCGAGCCGCTTGACCTCAGTCTTCATGCCCGGGTCGTCGATCATATCATCAAGGTCCGCGTCTTTTTTAAGTGTCAGCTGCCACGACCGCCCGCTCGGCAGCACCATGACGATGCGTGTTCCGGCCCCGCGCGCGACTTTGATTTTCTCGGCGATTTTGGACTGCGCCGTCTCGGCGTTGCCAAGGTCCACCGCGAATTCCTTCAGTGTGAAGTATTGCCCGAGGTCTTCGAGGATTTCATCGAGGTTCACATCCAGGCCGAGTTCGCGCGCCAAAACGCGGTGCGTCGGCAGGATCACCAGGCCGTCATCCTCGAAATCATTCATATACATCATCGCGTAATCAAATGGCTGGCGTCCATCGCGGCGGCCCGTGATCTCGCGCATTTCGTCGCGGTAATTGAGCGCCGTCTCATAGCGGTGGTGCCCGTCGGCGATGAAGAGATTGCGGTTCTTCATTCCTTCGCGGATGGCGAGGATCGTTTCCTTCTTCGAGATCACCCAAAGGCGGTGCGCCACTCCGGCGTCGTCCACCAGTTTGTCGGAGGGCGGCGTCGAGCAAACCGCTTCGATCTGGCGCGATACGGCCCGCTCCGGATCGGAATACAGCGTGAACACAGAAGAAAAGTTGAACTGCGTGGCGCGGAGCAGTTTGAGGCGGTCGGATTTGGGCGCCGCGAAAGTCCGCTCATGCGCGCGGATGCGGCCTGTGCGGTAATCCATCAGACGCACCAGGGCGATAAATCCGCGGCGTTTCAAGCGGTCCGTCGATCCAGGAATCGTAAATTCCTGTTCATAAGCGTAAAAGCAACGGCGCTTTTCCGTCGTCAGGATTTCCTCTGTCCGCCACTGTTGCAAGAGAGCGGTGGCGCGGCTGTAGCGGCTATTAAAGTCGTCGTCGTTGGGCTGAATTTTCCCGTAGTCCAGGCGCACGAAATTGTTCGGATGGCGGTCGTAAAGCGCCTGCTGCATCTCGGGCGAAATCACATCGTAAGGCGGGGAAATCACCTGAGCCAGGTCGATGCCCTTTTCCTTGGTGTTGTATCGAACAGCCGCAAACGGGAGAACGTCAGCCATAATGCATCCTGCCATGAATATAGAGTTTGTGTGAGGGAATCGGGAAAAACCGGTCCAGGCCCCGTGCGCAAACGCGCCTTCCCGCCGGCCTCCCGAAGCATCGAGGAGGCTGCCTTCATTGTTTGAGACTGTCAACGGCGATATGGCGCTGGCGAGAGGCGACTTCAGGAACTGTTCAAGGTTGCTGCTGGCACAAGCATCTTGCCCGTGATTCCGGTGGCTTGGGCGTCTCGCCCAAGATTTTTCCTGCGCTTGGAACAGTTCCTGAGCGGCGAGGGCGCATCTTGATACTGATACGGATATGCAAGGAAACCCCGTCACTTCGTTCCGGGTTCTGCATATCCGGATGCATTCCGGACGGCTTTTTGCAGAACCCCGAACGCAGTGAGGGGGCACAAGCGGTTCGGATCAGTATCAGTATCAAGATGCGCCTGGAGGCGATTTGGAAAGGCAATGCAAATAAATACAGCGCGGGCTTTGAAATGCGCGGTCTATTGAAAATACAGGAAGCGGGGAAGAAGCCAGTTACCCTGGTTATACCAATTTCCCGTAATTCTGTTCCCTGAATTTGCTCTGAAGGAGCAAAA
>CAYUNT010000052.1:0-24368 GCA_964446285.1 uncultured Candidatus Sumerlaeota bacterium
CAGCCAATGGGTGTGTTTGTTCCATTGACGATCTATCGCGGCCCTTCAGGCCGCCTGATTCCGGGCGGATTCGATTCCCAGGCCTTCGCTTCGCTCCGGCCTGGGCTAAGGGATTTCGGCCCGTTGGGCCTGAAGAAGAGAACGCTATATCCTCCAATCCCCGCTAATCATAGAAGATTTACGGCATTGTCCTGCCCCGCTTTTTTCAAGCCTTCGCGGCGGGATTGACTTGCGGGCGATCTCCTGAAATACTGCAAAGCTGCCACCCGGAAAATGCACGGGGAATCAGGCAAATGTTTGGAAAAAGGACAACGCGGGACCGCCCAAAGGGGCTTTCCCAAAAAATATAACCCCAAAAAGGAAAATTGCAGTTCGGACCTGATACACTCACATGCTGGACGTTTCTGATATTACATTGCACTTTGGCGGACGGCCCATGTTTCTAGGGGCATCGTTCCGCGTAGAAGATGGCGAGCGGGCGGCCATTGTCGGCCCAAATGGCGCGGGAAAGACCACGCTGCTCAGGGTCGTCGCGGGATTACAAGCGTCTGAGAGCGGCGAGGTGCGGATGCCGCGCGATTCGGAAATCGGCTATCTCCCCCAGCATCTCGAATTGGATTCGGAGCGCACGCTTTTCGAGGAATGCCGCCAGGTGTTCGCGGAGTCAATGGCGCACGAGGCGGAAATGCGCGAGATCGAACAGCGCATGAGCGAGGAGGCGGCCCAGCATGACTCGCCCGCTTATCAGCGCATGACCGACCGCTACGGGCATCTCCTTCACGAATTGCAGCGGCGCGACTACCACACGATGGACGCGCAAATCGGACGCATTCTGGCCGGTCTCGGATTCAAAAATTCGGAATATGACCGCCCGTGCACGGCATTCTCGGGCGGCTGGCAGATGCGCATCGCCATCGCTCGCATTCTGCTGCAAAATCCGGACATCCTCCTTCTCGATGAACCCACAAACCACCTCGACATCGAGACGATCGAATGGCTGGCCAATTGGATCGCGGCGCACGAGGGGTCGGTGTTGATGGTAAGCCACGAACGCGCCTTCATGGACCGTCTTTGCACTAAAATGGTGGCGCTCGAAGGCGGCGGGCGCGTCGTCGTGTATCGCGGCAACTACACGCGCAGCCTGCAAGCGCGCGCCGAACGCCACGAGCAAATGCGCCGAGCCTTTGAAAATCAGCAGCAGGAAATCGCGCAAATCCAGCGGTTCATCGACCGGTTCCGCTACCAGGCCAGCAAGGCGACGCTTGTGCAATCGCGCGTCAAGGCGCTCGAACGCATAGAGCGCTTGGAGCCGCCGCCGCGCGATGAATTGCAAACGATTTCGATCCGCTTTCCGCAGCCCGAGCGCACGGCCAAAGAGGTTGTGCGCGCCGAAGGCATCTGGAAATCCTATGGCGACAACATAGTTTTGCGCGGAGTGGATTTCTCGCTCTACCGGGGCGAAAAGGTCGCGCTTGTGGGCGTGAATGGCGCGGGCAAGACGACGCTCATGCGCCTGATCGCCGGGCGCGACACGCCCACCAGCGGGACGGTTGAATTTGGCGGCGGCGTGGTGTTCGAGTATTTTGCGCAATATGACCACGACGATCTTTCGCCCGAACGCACGGTGTTGAATGAGTTTTACTCTGCCGCGCCGCTTGGCGTTTCGTGCGACGCGCGAAGCATTCTCGGCGCGTTTCTGTTCGAAGGCGATGACGTCGATAAACCCGTGCGCGTCCTCTCGGGCGGCGAGCGCACACGCCTGCGGCTCGCGAAAATGCTGTGCGGGAAATCGAATTTGCTTCTGCTCGACGAACCGACAAACCATCTCGATATCGGTTCTCGCCTGACGCTCGAGCGCGCCGTCAAGGATTACGAGGGGACGGTGGTGTTTGTATCGCACGACCGCTACTTTCTCGATTCCGTGCCGACGCGCGTGGTCGAGATTTCCGATGGGCGCCTGCGGTCGTTTCCGGGCAATTACGAGGATTATTTGCGGATGGCGGCTATTGCGCGCAATCCGCAGGAACAAGCCGCCGCCCCGCCTCTGGAGAGTGGCCCGGCATGGATGGCCGGAGGCGCGGAAAAGGCAAATCGGCCAGAATCGACAGACCGGTCTGACCGGACCGATCGGCCAGCAG
This sequence comes from uncultured Candidatus Sumerlaeota bacterium, assembly GCA_964446285.1. GTDB lineage: Bacteria > Sumerlaeota > Sumerlaeia > SLMS01 > CAYUNT01 > CAYUNT01. The sequence goes on from CAYUNT010000052.1 coordinate 2,139, forward strand.
GGGCGGATCGCGCGGGCAAAAGCTCAGGCGCCGCGGGCAATTTGTCGCTGGAATCGAATGGCCCGGCCCCGAAAGTGAGCGCACAGTCCCATGAAGCGCGCCGCGCCGCCGAACAGGAAAGGCTCCTGGCCATCGCGGATGAAATTTCATCGATGCCGCGCAAGTTGTCCAAGGACGAACGCAAACGCGTCCAGCGCGAGCGCCAGGAATGGAGCCGCCGCCTGGCCAAAGCAGAACGGCGCGTTTCCGAGGCCGAAAAAGCCATTGCCGAAGTCGAACGCCGCATCTCCGAGCTCGACCGCAACATGAACCGCCAGGAAATTGCTTCGAATTCCGGACGTTTGATGGAACTCACCGCCGAGCAACAATCTTTTCGCGTTCAACTCCCGCCGCTTTACGAAGAATGGGAAAAGGCGCAGGAATGGCTCGAACAGGTCAAATCCGAATTGCCAGAGGAATGATTCCCTTTTCGCGAAACACGGCGAATGCGGGCATCGCGCTTGATTTGAGCAGGGCGGTTGGGCATATTTCATTTCGCATGGCAGAGCGAAAGGGCGGGAGGCGGATTTATCGCGCTTCCGGCGGTTCATTCGCGCCGCTTCGCGTTCATTCCTAAACGGCATTGTGAGACAAAAAATGGCACTCGGAATACGGCGTCTGGCGGCGGGGCTGGGGCTGATTGTGCTGGCAGCGGCGGTGTTGCTGATCTCGGACCTGAAAAACCGAAAATCGGCGGTGGCGGCCGCATCGGCCGCAGAGGCAGCGGCCACATCGTCGAGCGGGCGTCCGGCGCGAATCCCCAATGTGGCGCTTTTTCAATACGCATCGCGCCCGATGCTCGATGAAACCGCTCGCGGGGTGATCGAATCGCTCCATGCGGCGGGATTCCGCCAAGGCGAGACGATCCATATCACCAAATTCAACGCTGAAAACGACATGCCTACGGCCAACAGCGTCGCCAAGGCGATTCTCAGCGGCGATTTCGACATGGTCATCACAATCAGCACGCCCTGCCTGCAAGTAATGGCCTCGGCGAATCGCGACGGGAAAGTCACGCACGTCTTTTGCACTGTGACTGACCCCTACGGCGCGGGCGTGGGAATCAGCCGCGAAAATCCCTCCAGCCATCCTGCCCATTTGGCCGGCATCGGCACGTTTCAACCCGTGCGGGAGGTTCTGCGCATCGCGAAAAAATGCTATCCAAACCTGAAAAAAATCGGCGAGGTCTGGAATCCCGCAGAGGCTTGTTCGAGCGCATGCACAGAACTTGCCCGCGATGAATGCAAAAAACTCGGCGTCGAGTTGCTTGAGGCGCAGGTGGAAAATTCCGCCGGTGTGCTTGAGGCGGCGCAATCGCTGGCGGCTCGCGGCGCAGAGGTCCTTTGGATCGGCGGCGACAACACAGTCGAAATGGCGGTGGACTCCGTGGTGCAAGCAGCCACAAAGGCGAAAATTCCCGTCGCAGCCAACACCCCCGCCATGATCGACCACGGCGTAACGATCGCGCTTGGCGCGGATTACCTCGAGGTGGGACGCGAGGCAGGCCGCCTGGCCGCTCGCATTCTCAAAGGCGAGACCAATCCTGCCACTGTCCGCATCGACAATGTCGTGCCCCAGCAGCTTGCATTGAATCTGTCGCGGATGCCAGATTTGCGCCAGCCCTGGAAAATCCCGCAGGAATATATGGACAAAGCCGCCATCTTGATCGAGAAAAACGGAAAGAAGACGCGCGAGGGGAAGCGAGACTGATGGAAATCCAAAAACAAAATCATGGCGAGCGGATGGTGATCCGTTTGCGCGGACGGCTGGATGGCCGCTCGGCGGATCATCTGGATTCCGAACTGGCCGAAGCGATTCGGGCGGGCAGCCGCCACATCCATCTGGAGATGGTGGATGTGGATTATCTCAGCTCGCCTGGAATTCGTGTTCTTGTAAAGGCTTTCAAGGAGCTTCAACGGATTGACGGAACGCTCCGGCTGGCAAGCGCCTCTGAGGCGGTTCGCGGCGTGCTGAGCCTTTCCGGCCTGGATGCACTTTTGCAGGGCACGGAGGCGCCGCCCACCAAGCCCCTGCCTTCGCCAGAGAAGCAAGAAGGCGGCGAGCGCGAATTCGGTCCGGTCCGAATGCGGATTTTCTCCTTGCCGGAAGCGAATGAACCGGCGCCTGGAACAACAGCCCGAGCAAAAACAGCGGAGGCAGGATTTTCCTGCCGTTTTGTGGGCCAGCCACCATTTCAATCCGCTAACAACCTGCTCCCAACTCCCAAAGACGATCTTGGACGAGACGTCCAAGCCACCAGAAATCTTGCGCGGGATACCCAAGCAACGAAATCCTTCCCTGTTCGGATTGGCCCGCGAACGCTCGCGCTTGGGATTGGAGCGTTCGGACGCGATTTCGAAGATTGCCGGGGGCGTTTTGGAGAATTTCTTGCGGCCGGAAACGCCGCTGCGAGCATGCCGACAGATGGTTCCGGCGCGCCCGACTGGCAAGTGGCTCGCGGCGAATTCCTTCCAGAGGCGCAGGCGCTCCACGCCGCAGTGTGCGAAGGATGCTTTTCGCATTTTATTCAATTTGAGCCTAAGGAAATCACGGCGCCTGTGGCTTTGTCTCAACTGCTTGGCGCGGCGCTGCAGGCGGCGGAAATGCGCGCGGCCGCCGTGGTGATCCTTGCCGAATCGGCCGGGCTGGTGGGCGCGCAACTCAAGCATTCTCCCGCCCTGCCCTTCTCACCCATTGCGGCATACTCGCCCTCCACGCCATCTGCCGCCGTTCGCGCGGATGAATCTGCCGCACCAGGCGATCCTTTCGATTTCCAGAATATTCGCCGCTGGCTTTCATTTACCTCGGAGCGCGCGCACGCGCGCACCCTCGCGCTGATCGCCGGCCTGGTTACGCTGGATCCTTCTCCCGGCTCTGGCTGGGAAGATTTCGTGCGTCCGCTGGGCGGCTCTCCCCCGCTTTTCGGGCACTTTCATGCCGCGGCCTTTTCCTATCGCGCCCTTGCACGCGGCCCCATTTCGCTTCCCGAAACGGTCGGAATGCTCTTTGAAGGTGAAGCCCTCCAGGGATTGCTGCACTTGCTGAGCGATGACCGCCCTCTTTCTGGCGCGGGAGAAACCGAACTGCACAATGGCAGCCTCTGGATGGGTCCCATCCAGATACCAAACCCAGGCAACGGCGAATGAAAATCCTTATCATCCTTGCCCATCCTGATCCGTCCAGTTTCAACGCCGCCCTTGCAGAAGCCGTCCAAGAGGCCTTGGACGCGGCCGGACACAGCGTGGTTTTTCACGATCTGTATCGCGAAGGCTTCGATCCAGTCCTTCCCAGTGGCGAAATCCAAAGGGAAGCCGCAAGGGACGAAGTCATCGATCGCCACTGCCGCGAACTCACCGCCGCGGACGGGATTGTCGTCGTCCACCCGAACTGGTGGGGCCAGCCCCCGGCGATTCTCAAAGGCTGGGTGGATCGCGTTTTGCGCCCAGGCATTGCGTATCGCTTTCTTGAAGGCGACAACGGCGAAGGAGTCCCGGTGGGATTGCTGCGCGCGCAGGCTGCTCTTGTGCTCAACACATCGAACACGCAGCCGGATCGCGAATGCAAAGTTTTCGGCGATCCGCTCGAAACGATTTGGAAAAACTGCATTTTTGCCCTTTGTGGCGTAACGCGCGTCGAACGCCGGACCTTCGGCGTGGTGGTCACGAGTTCCGCGGAAACGCGCCGCCGCTGGCTCTCTGAGGCGCAGGAAATGGCTCTGACCTTATTTCCCTCCGGGCAGCCTGAGCCAATCTCCAAGCCCGCGCAAAATCAATAGCATGGCAAGCGGCGAAGCCCGATGAACTTCTTCCTGGCGCGCATCAGCAAATCCCCTTCCCTCTCAGCTTTTCTCGCGTTGTCACTCCTCGCCGCGCTCGATCTGGCGATGTTGGGTGGCGCGCTATGGCAAGATGGCAAACGGGTTCTGGGAGCGCCGGACACTGACATGTTCGCGCAATTCGCCGCCTGGCGCGCTTTCGGATTCAGCGAAATCGCACGCGGGCACTTTCCATTATGGAATCCTTATGTATATTGCGGCGCGCCCTATTTTGGCGGCGTGCAGGCGGCGCTGCTTTATCTGCCTAACGTTATTTTTTTAGCGCTGCCGCTGGGCGTCGCGCTGAATTGGAGCTATGCGCTGCATTTATGGCTGCTCGGCGCGCTGATGTTCGCCTGGGGGCGAGTGCGCGGGCTGGGGGCGGCGGCGGCGTTTTTCGGCGGCGCACTGATGATGTTTGGAGGGACGGTGGCGCCGCACATTTACGCAGGACATCCGCCAAATATCTGCACTATGGCCTGGGCGCCTGCAATCCTTTGCGCCATCGACGGCTGGATCGAGCGGAGGCGCGCCGCATGGCTGCTGGCGGGAGCGGGCGCTGTGGCAATGCAGGTTTTCGCCGGCCATCCGCAATATGTGTATTACACGGCCATCGCGGCAGGGTTCTACGCTCTGCTGCGTTGGATTGGCTCTGATAGAAATCGCTGGACCGCCGCAGGCTTGCTCGCCATCTACCCCGTCGGAGCGGCCTTATCTGCCGTGCAATTGTTCACGGCAATTCAGGCTTCCGCCGAAACCGTTCGCCATGCGCCGCTTCCCCTGGAATTTGCCTCGATGTTCGCATTTCCGCCGGAGAATTTCCTTACGCTGGCCATTCCAAGCATTTTCGGGACGCTGGATCAGTATTGGGGGCGATGGTATTTGTGGGAGATGTCGATGTTTTGCGGCGTAACGGCCTGCGCGGCGGCCGTCCATGCTGCGCTTGGTGGCGGATGGCGCAAGACGTGGCCGCTTTGGGCCGCGCTTGCCCTTTCGCTTCTGATCGCGCTTGGCAAGCACACGCCGTTATTTGCGCTGCTCTATCATATTGCTCCTGGCTTCAACAAATTCCGCGGCGTCTCGAAATTCATTTTCCCCGCTTCGCTTTTCCTGTCCATGCTCGCCGCCTCGGGCATGGAATCATGGTTGCGCGGAGGCGGAGAAATCGAAGGAGGCAGGCGCGGCCAGGAAGAACACCTCCCTTCGCGCGGATTGATCGCTGCGACAGGCGCCTTTGCGCTCGCCGCGCTGGCAGGTGGAATCTGGGCGCGCGCCACTTCACTGGCCACCTGGAGCCAGCTGATCGAGACTATGCTTCGCACAAACGAAACCTATCTTCGCCCGAGCCTGTTGATCGACGAATCTTTTCTACTCCGCGCACAACAAGGTGCAGCCAGCGCATTCCTGATCGCCTCGGGCGCGGCGGCCGCCGCGACTATTTTTCTCATTCTCTTGCGCCGAAAATGGCGCGGCGCCGCGTGGGCGCTGCTGGCACTTGGGGTCGCCGAAGTTTTCCTTTTCGCGCGCGGAACGCTCGCCACATTTGAACTGGACACAATCGCCCCGCCCGATCTGCGCCGCGAGGCCGCGCAATGGCCCGCCGCAATCCGCATCTTCAACACAACGAATCCCAACAGTTCCATGATGCTCGGCGTGGGCGACATTTGGGGATCAGACCCCAGCGTGGTCGATCGCTACGCGCAATTCATAGCCTGGACCCAAGGCCAGGACCCCAATCGCGCCACGCAAAATGTGACTTTTCGCGCATTTGACGGAATCCATCCCCTATTTGCCCTCTTGCGCTTGAAGTATTTGATTCTGCCCGCGAAAGATAAAAACTGGCAGGTGCGCGAGGCCTCGAATCCGCTGCCGCACGTTCTGCTCGTGTCTCGATACAAACTCTGCGCTGGGCGCAACGCCATTTTTGCGGAAATGGCCGACCCCGGCTTCAATCCACGTGAAACGGTTCTGCTTGAAACGGAGCCTTCTCCCCCGCCCGAGCCGCCAGCAAAATCCAGCGCGGAATCATCCGAAAATCCAGACTGGGTGCGCGTCATCGAAGAAACCACCGATGCGCTGACCATCGAGGCCAAAACCGCGCGCCCCGCCCTTTTGCTCGTCACAGACCTCTACACGCCCTCCTGGCGCGCCGTGGCCTTGCCGGGCAGCGCGCAAGCCTCCTACCAAATTATGCCTGCCGATTATATTTTGCGCGTTGTGCCCCTCGCGACAGGCCGGCACCTGTTACGGATGGAATACGCTCCGCGCGCATTCACTGCCGGATGCTGGGTTTCCGCGCTGGCTTGGGCGGCCTGCCTTGCCGCCGCCTTGTTTGTGCGAAAACATTAGGGCAATGGGCTGTCCCGCATGGCAATTGCCGGCTGATTTCCCTTACGATTTCTCGGCATCCAGTTCGAAGGCGAATCGCGCGGCTAGGGCGTGTTCCTCTCCGGGGGCGAGCGTCACTGGGTGGTCCACGCAATTGGCCGGTTCGACGCAGACAAACGGCGGCGCGGCGGCGGACGGATCGCCTTTTTTCGCGCCGGGATTCCAGACAACCGTCTCGCGCGAACCAGACTTCTCGATGCGAATCGTGGCGCGCCCCGCCTCGCGGATGCGGCACACCGCCGTCGTATCGACGAAAACGTTGTCGCGCTCGCCCGTGAACCGCACGCCGCCCGCGAGTGTCTTGCGTTTCGCGCCGTCGGTTTTGTCGATGTAGCCCGCGCCGTCCAATCCCTCGACGCAGATCGCGCGAACGTCGCCGACGGCGAAATACGAGTGAAGAGCATTTTCGAAGGAAAACGGCGTCTTGTCTGTGTTTTTGACGATCATGCGCATCGCAAGCGCCAGTTCCTCGACGCCGACCTCAAGGCGTGCCCAGAACGCATGGGGCCAGACGACGCGCGTCAATTCGTTGTCCACGACTTCGAGGGCGACGCCTGCGATCGCGCCTTCCGGACGGCATTCGCCCGCGATCGACCACGTCAAATTGCGCGCGAATCCGTGGCGCGGAACATCGGCGCGGTCGCGATGCGGTCCGAACCACGGAAACACCAGCGGAGCCCCGCCCCGAATGGCGCGCCCGGCACGCGGCGTCGCGCCGTCCATCCAGAACATCGAAAGACCTTGCTTGCGGTTCATGAACGCCGTCACATGCGCGCCATTCAGATACACCTCGGCAAAAAGCCCATCCCGGTCAAAGACCAGACGCAGCAATCCCCCCGCCCCCGGTTCAACCCGCCAGTCGCGAAATTCATTCATTTCCTGTCCTTTATTATATTCTTTTTGCATGCACATGAAAATTATCCCTTCTATATGGTCATCCCTTCCATTTGGCTTCCCCGCCGGCTAAATCATTGAGCGAGAAAAACGCCGCAAGTCAAGCCCGCCCGCCGGGCAAGGTTTTGGCTTGGGGAATCCAGTATGCCCGCGTGGGGCGCATCTTGATAATAATACCGATTTGCAAGGAAACCCCGTCACTTCGTTCCGGGTTCTGCATATACGGATGCATTACGGATGGCTTTTTGCAGAACCCCGAACGCAGTGAGGGGGCACAAGCGGTTCGGATCAGTAACAGTGTCAAGATGTGCCCGCCCGCGTGTGGATTTCGCACGTTCTTCTCGCTCCCCGAATGGCAATGCATTATCCTATAGGGTTGCTGCCCCGAATTCCCCGCCCCAGCCTGATGCAAAGGAATCGGTTGGCAAGGCCGGCGGAAAATGGAATACTGGCATCAGGCTGGTTTGTGAGCCTAGTGACTTGAGGCGTTCTCCTTGGCGGCGTCTTGTCGCAAAGGATTTGGATCGCAGGGATTCTTGGTAAAAGAATGCAGCATGGAGCCTCTCCGAATACCCGCCAAAGAATCTTGGACGGGACGTCCAAGCCACCAGAAGAAATCTTGGACAAGATGTCCATGCCGCAGGAAGAAATCTTGGACAAGATGTCCATGCCACAGGAAGAAATCTTGGACGAGACGTCCAAGCCACCGGAAGTTTTCGGATAGATCCCTGCAACCCAGCCCTTTTGCCGCATCCAAAGAACACCAGATAAACATGATCCCATTCATTCTTTCATCCAAGGTGCGTGTAGAATGAATCTCCTGATCGGATCGCTTACCATCGGACTCATCCTGTCGCTTCTGGCGATGGGCGTGTATATTTCGTTCCGCATCTTCGACTTCGCGGACATCACAGTGGATGGTTCGTTTCCGCTGGGCGCGGCAGTGGCCGCCACGCTGATCGTCAAAGGAGTGCATCCCATTCCGGCCACGCTCGCCGCCGCCGTAATGGGCTGTTTCGCCGGGGCCATCACGGGCATCCTCCACACGCGATTCCGCATTCATCAGTTGTTGTCGGGCATTTTGGTCATGACCGCGCTGTATTCGGTCAATCTGCACGTCATGGGGCGCAGCAACATCCCGCTGATGAGCGCCAAGACGATTTCCACGCTGGTCGAGACGCTGGCCATCCGTATGCTCGGCGGGGCGCATGTCGTGAACCTGATCGGCTGGGAGGTCAGCGTGCGCGACCTCTCGCAGATCGTTTTTTATCTCGCGCTGATTCCCGCGCTGGCCGTGGTCCTTTATTTCTTCCTGCGAACCGACCTTGGAACCTCGATGCGCGCCACGGGGAACAACCCGCAGATGATCCGCGCGCTGGGCGTGAACACCGGGACGATGATCGTTCTCGGGCTGGCGCTGGCCAACGGATTCGTGGCGCTCTCCGGGGCGTTTCTGGCGCAGTTCCAGGGATTCGCCGACGTGCAGATGGGCATCGGAATGATCGTCTGGGGCCTCGCGAGTGTCATCATCGGCGAATCACTCGTGCGCGCGCGCCACGTTGGCCTCACAATCGCCGGCGCCATCATCGGAGCTGTTCTTTTCCGCCTGCTTGTAGCCATTGCGCTGCGCTTTGGCCTGAATCCGAACGATCTGAAACTCATTACGGCGATTTTCGTATTCGCCGCGCTTGTGGCGCCAAACGCATTGGCCCGTTTGCGCGCCTTGCGGGGAGGCAGCGCCCATGCCTGAGATTTCGCCCACATCCCAAACGCCCACATCCCAAGCCTCCTCTTCCCACCCCGCACCTGCCGCATCCGCGCTCAAGCCGCCGTCTGCGTCCGCCCTCGCGCCCATGCTTTCCATCGAGGGGCTTTTCAAGACCTTCCACGCCGGAACGCCCAACGAAGTTCGCGCCTTGCGCGGCGTGAATCTCGCTATCGAAGAAGGTTCGTTTGTCGTCGTGATCGGCACGAACGGCTCGGGCAAATCGACGCTTCTCAACGCCGCCGCCGGAACGTTTTTCCCAGACTCGGGGCGGATTCTGCTCGACGGGCGGGATGTAACGCGCTGGCCTGAGCACAAACGCGCGCGACGGATCGGGCGCGTGTTTCAAAATCCCTTCAGCGGCACTGCACCGGGGATGAGCGTGGCGGAAAACCTGGCGCTCGCGGCCAAACGCGCCTCGGGGCGCGGATTCGGATGGGCGCTTGGGGCGGAACGGCGCCGCGCGTTTCACGAGCGGGTGCGAAGCCTCAATATGGGCCTGGAAGACCGCCTTGGCAACGAGATCGGCTCGCTTTCGGGCGGGCAGCGCCAGGCCCTTACGCTTCTCATGGCCACATGGGTTCGCCCCAAACTCCTCTTGCTCGATGAACACACCGCCGCCCTCGATCCCAAAAGCGCCGACCAGGTTATTCGCCTGACGCACGAAATTGTCTCGCGCGACCGTCTGACCACGCTCATGGTTACGCACTCGATGCACCAGGCGGTGAACCTGGGCGACCGGCTGATTATGATGCATCGCGGCGAAATCATCCACGACATCCGCGGGACGGAAAAGCGCTGCCTGCGCGTCAATGAACTCCTTGCGCGGTTCGACGAAGTGCGCCGAATGGACCAACTCGATCCCAGCGCGGCGGAAATGCTCCGCGCCGCCTACGTATAATTGGAAGAATGCGAAATCCATTTCTCAGGAGGCTCTCTCTCCATGCCGGCATCGGAAGTTCTCGCGAAAATAACCGTCCAGGGACGCAAGGCCCTTTTGCGCCCCGTTGTGGCTTTTGTGCGTGAAGCCGCTCTCACAGAAGGATTTACAGAGGCCGAGGCCCGCCGTCTGGAGCTGGTCGCCGAGGAATCGTGCCTGAACGTAATTCAGCACGCCCTGGAAGGCGACGAGAAATCAACTTACGACGTCGTGCTCGAACGCCGCCCCGCGCAGTTTGTGCTGGCCGTCGAGGATCGCGGACTGCCCTTCGATTGGCGAAAATGCGAAAAGGGCGATTCGGAAGGGCTTGGATTGCGCCTGATGCGCGCCTTCACGGACGAAATCCGCTTTGTCAACCTCGGGCGCGGCGGCAAGCGCCTCGAATTCATCAAACATTTCGCCCCGCGCACCCCGGCGGATCCCAACGCGGAATCCCCCGAAGCCCCCGCAGCCGAAGCGGCGCAGGGATCGGCCCGTCCAGCGGTGGCTCCCATACCGGCGGACGTCCCCATCCGGATTCGATTCATGACGCCCGAAGACGGCGTGGCGCTGGCCCGTTGCATGTATCGCTGCTACGGCTATACGTATTGGGAATCTGTATATATCCCCGAAAAAATGCGTGAACTGCTCGCCAGCGGACTGCGCGCGAGCGTCGTGGCCGACACGCCGGACGGCGAAATCGTTGGGCATCTGGCGCTAATGAAGGAGCAGGCGGATTCGCGCGTGGCGGAAATCGGCCAGGCGGTGGTGGACCCACGCTGCCGCGGCCGCAAACTGTTCGAGCAAATGAAAACCCAATTCATCGACTACTCGCAAAACGCTGGGCTATACGGACTCTACAGCGAGGCCGTGGCGCTACATCCTTATTCGCAAAAGGGCAATCACGCGCTTGGCTCGACCGAGACCGGCATCCTCCTGGCTCACGCTCCGCAAACGCTCTCCTACCGCCAAATCCAGGAGCAACAAACCCAGCGCATCACCACGGTTCTTTTCTATTTGCGCACGAACGACGAACCCGAGCGAACAGTCTATCCGCCTTTCCATCACAAGAGCATGGTGGCGCGGATTTTCGAGTATGGGCATTTCCGCCGCAAAATCGAGCGCCCATCCGCCCGCGAAGCACTCAACATTGGCGAATCCGCGCAGATCGACGTGAACGTGAATGTGGATTTCGGCATCGGCGTGCTTCGCGTGGCGCGCTGGGGGGCGGACATTCAGGACCTTATTCGCGTGCGCCTGCGCGAACTCTGCCTGAGCCGCCTCGACGTGATTTTCGTCGATCTGCCGCTTTCGGACCCGGCAACGTCAGCATTCTGCGCACCGATCGAGGCGCTTGGGTTCTTCTTCGCGGGCGTGGTTCCCGAGTTGGCGGGCGGCGACGTATTGCGCCTGCAATACCTGAACAACGTCAGTGTCGATCCATCCAAGGTTGTGGTTGTGTCAGACTTCGCAAAAGAGTTATTCAAATACGTGCTCGATGCCTGCGGGCAGCGAGGCAATTGAGCGCTGACGCCGCGCGGCTGTGCAGCGCTTGGTTTCTGAAACGCGTATCTGCGCCGCGGGCATTATCGCGCTTCGCACAGTCAACCTGGAGGCCTCGACAGACGACGGGTATTATTGGAAGTGCGTCCGCAGGTGCGCAAGAAGTCAGATAGGCGCGAGTGCGGAGCCTCGCGATCCCCAATGGGGCAGGCCATACGAATGGAATGATTCTTGCTGAGTTTATTTTGCCCCTTTTGTCTCGGGGGAACGGGCGGGGGCGGACCATGCAGAGAATGTCCAGATTTTTGTCCAAAGACCGAATAATTCTTCTGGCGCGCCGTTTGCGGCGATCTGTCGTGGAGCTGCACAGGCGCCAGCCTCGGTTTCGCTGGACGCTTGAAGGCATTCTTTATGTGAGTGTTACGTTATCGATCGGCCTCGCGGCTTTCAACACCGGCACCAACCTTCTGTATCTCATCTGCTCGATGCTTCTGTCGTTTTTGGTGCTCTCGGGCATTGTCTCCACAAATTCGCTGCGCGGCCTGGACGTATCGCGTTCCGCCCCGCGCCATGCCGTGGCGGGCGAGCCATGCCGGATTGAAATCCACCTGAATAACCGCAAGCGCTGGAGCACGTCATACTCGCTTAGGGTTGTGGATTCGCTCGTAATGAAGGAACCGCTAGGTTCCGTGTATTTCCTGTCGATTCGCAGCCACGCAGTGGCGCACGCCTCCTATCGCACGCGCTTTCCGAGCCGGGGCATTTACCGGCTTGGCGAGGTCAAAATCATCAGCCGGTTTCCATTTGGACTGGTGGAGCGATCCTGGGGCAAATCGCTGCCGCATGAAATCCTGGTCTATCCGCGCATTGTGGACATCCATCCCGTGCTCGAGCGCGCGGAGGCCGACCTGGGCGAGGTGGAAAGCGGGCAGAAGGGCCACGGAATCAGCCTTTTGCAGCTGCGCGAATACACGGGACAGGAATCGGCGCGCGACATCCACTGGAAGACTTCCGCCCGCGCCGGGCGCCTTATGGTCAAGGAGCACGAAAAGGAGGAAAAACGGCGGGTCTCCATCTACCTATACAACGCGACTCCAACGCCTCCCTCCGCCGAACTTCAGGAACGTTTTGAACTAGCCGTCGTGCTGGCCGCATCTCTCGTCAAGTATCTTATCGACCGCGAGCACCAGGTGCAGTTGACAACCGCCACCGGGCGCGTCCCCTTCGGAATGGGAATCAGCCATTTGCACCGCTGCCTGCGGGCGCTGGCCCGAATCGAACTGGAAACGCGCGAGGCAGGCCACCCGCCCACGCTTCCACCCCCAGAAGCCGAATCCGCCAATTTGTATGTCCATTTCGATCCGGAGCGAGGCGATGAGGTCTATGAGGCTTCCGCCCGGGTGCTGGACGTGGAAAAATGGAGGGAAATTCTTCGGCCTTCGCCGGGCGGATTGGCTGAAGATTCTCAAGAGCCTCCTCCGCGGAAACACCTGGACGAGGATACCCCTCCCCCGCAGGACGCCCTGGCCGTATCCGCCTCTTCTGTCTCCTCCACTTCTTCTGATACGCAGGCGCGCGAAAACAAGAGCGGAACTTCGCTATGAATTTCGACCGCTCATTCCGTCTCATTCTTTACGCAACAGCGATCTGGGCGTTTGGCGCTCTGGCCGCCACTGGGCAGCTGCATACTACGGCCATTCTGATCGGTTTTTTATTCCTTCTTCTGCCTGCTTTCGACACGATACGAAAAATCCGTTTCCCGCCCCTGTTCTGGACCTTTCTTTCCGTGGCGGCATTCATACTCGCCCTGCTTGGCATTTTTGTTGTGGGAGAAATCCTTTACAGCATTGTGTATTTCTTTCTGTTTATCGAAGGGGTCAAATTATGGACCGCCGAACGCAGCCGTGATATTCTTCAGATCCTGATTCTCTCCTTTTTCCAGATTGTGGCCGCTTCCGTGATGACGGCTTCTCTATCCTTCGCTCTGACTTTCACAATCTATGTGTTTCTCCTGACCGTGGCGTGGATAATGTTTTCCATCCGGCGCGACGTGGAGGCTCTCGCGGCCATGCAAGGGGAGCCGGGTGGCAAGTGGAGTTTGCACCGGATTCGAGCCGCCCTGAATCGCCGTCATGCCAGGCAACTTGCCAAGCATCATGCCGGACGCCTCCTGGCCCCGCCGCGCCCGCTGGCCGAGGATGTGGAATCTGTGGCGCTGCGCATGAAGCGATGGCCGATTCTTACCTTGCGGTTCTCGCTTTTCGCCGCCTGGCTCTCGTTCCTGCTTGTGACGGGATCGGTGGCGATTTTCCTCATAATTCCAAGGCTTTCCGCGCAGCGCCTGCTCGCGGGCTTTGGGCAGATGAAAGGCTCCCCATCCAGCGGATTTTCAGACCAGGTGGATTTCCGAAACGTGGGGCAGATTCAGCTCGATCCCACGATTGTGGCCCGCGTGCAGATCCTCGCAAGCAGCGGGACGCCACAAGCCGCAAGCCGTCCGGATTATCTTCGCCTCCGCGGCTCCAGCCTGGATCAATATACCGGCCTTCGATGGCAAAAAAACCGCCTCTCCTTCGGGCATCACTGGCCTTTGAACGACTCCTCTTTTAATTTCCTGGAAGCGGCGCCCGAAGGAATGCCGCTTGTGCAGATGGTCACGCTCGAAGCGGGGGGCGACACAATCCTTTTTGGCGCTTCCTGTCCTGTGCGCTACCGTTTCGACAGGCCTATTCAAGTCAATCTGGACCGCATGAGCGATTCGGTTCAAACCATCAGCGTTGGATCCCAGCCCCTCCGCTATCAAGTGACTTCGGTGATTGCATCGGGCGTAATTGCGGACTCGGAGATGGAGAATGAGCCTATCAAGCCGAGCGGCGACATCCTTCGCAGCGCGCGCAAGGCCATGAATCAATCCGCCGCGCGTATTCAGTCGGCCTTTCGCAAGACATGGGGGCGCATGGAAGAAGACCAAGGCCCTCTCGGCACCTATATGCTAAGCACTCGCTCGAACTCGCCCACGGTTCTTCCTCCGCGAGGAGCGGCCAAGTCATTTTCCGAAGGCACAACCGCATTTGTAACGCTGTCGCTCGCTTGGTCAATCCTGGGCAATTCCGGCCTGCCTTCGGCGCTGGAGCAGGCCTACACCGACCTCCCGGACGTTCCGGACATGGCGTCGGTCAGACAATTGGCCGCTCAGTGGACCCCCAATGCCCGCACGCCTCTTCAAGCCGCTCAATTGATCGAAACCCGCCTGAGGTCGGGATATAGCTATTCGACCAAAATCCAGTATAGGAATCCCGATCGTCATCTGACTGAATTCCTCACGGAGCGCCGCGAGGGGCATTGCGAATACTTCGCAACGGCCATGGCGCTTATGCTGCGCAGCCTCAACATCCCCGCGCGCCTTGTCACCGGCTATTATACCGACGACTGGAATGAATCGGGCGGTTACTTTATCGTCCGGCGCCAGCACGCGCATAGCTGGGTCGAGGCCTGGATCGAACCGCACGGCTGGGTCACTTTTGATCCCAGCCCAACCTCCGGCATCGGGTTTGGGCGCATTGGCGGCAGCTGGCTTCTTCCTATCCAGCATTGGCTCGATGCCATGCGGTTTCAATGGTATCGCCATGTCATCGACTACGATTTGCAGGATCAATACCAGATGGCCGGGCGGATGGTGTTTTATCGCTCACGCGCCTCGGGACTTATGCGCGGACTATTCGATCCAGTGCGCAATTTGCTCAGCGGGCAGGCGCTGCGATCGCGCGGAATTCGCCCGCTCCATGCCACGTTGTTCCTGTCGCTGTTCGCCTTGGGGGGAATTATCGCCTGGCTTCTGACCCGCGAATTGTTCCGCCGTCCCGGCCGGGAAAAACTCAAGACCGGCGAGCGGCGCAAATCCATATCCCAAGCGGAATGGCTGCGCGCCTACTACGAAGTTCTCGATGCGCTGGCCGCGAGGCAATTCGAACGGCGTCCCGGCCAGACGCCGCAGGAATTTGCCAGCGAGGTCGTGGCGCGTCGAAAGGATTGGGACGAATTAATGCAGGTTACGCGCGCCTATTACCGCGCCCGATTCCGCAATGAACCGATTCCGCCCGAGGAGCTGGCTCGCGCCCGGAATCTGATCGATCACATCCGAACTGGCGCGGTTGCATCCGGCCTGGGCATTTCATCTTGATGCGTATTCAGTTCGAAATTGCCGAATGATGGCCTCGATGGTATCTTTCGGCATAGGATAATCCCTGGAAGGCCCCCAGGCGCCGCTTACCAAAAACCGAACCGGGCCAAGGTCCGGCGATTCGGCCAGCGCTGATTTTTGCAGCTCATCAAGCATTCGCCGTCCAAAGTCCCGAACACTGTCGCCATTGGGAAAATAGCTGGCCAGCAGGAAAAGATTGGCGTCCCACGCGGCCAGTAGGTCTTCCTGGCGCTTGAGACGGTGCAAATCCTTCGTCAGACGTTCCCGGAGTTTATCTGGTCCATCCGGACCGAGCTGTCTTGTCAGTTCGTCATAGTTGCTTATGGAAATGGCCAGGATGCCCACATATAGTCTCAAACGCCGCGATCCGGTAAAAAAGCCCTCCAGCAATTCAAGAAACAAATCCCGGCCCAAAAGGTGGGTTTTCGGATCGATGGCGTAGGAAGATGGGGCGGAGGCGGATTTATCCGGCTCGAACAAGTCGATGGATTCATTTTTGAGGAGCGCGGCGGCGGCCTGCGAACCTCCTTCGCCAGCGCGAGACATCGACAGCCACACCTTGAGACGCGGCAATAGCAGATAATCGGGCAGCGGGCGCACCCAGACGTCGCACACGCCCTTCTCAAAAAGCGAAGCCGAATCCGCCTGTGTGGGGAGGCGGTCAGAAATAATCAGGAAATGCGGAGTGCGTGGCGCGCTGGATTGAATCCATCCTTCGATCCATTCCAGGGCGTTGGCCAGCGGCAGGCGCCAATCGCACAAAACCACTTGGATTTCGCGATTGGCGCGAATCCGATCCGCCACTTCTTGAGGCGTTTTGGCATGATCCACCTGAACCTGCGCATTGCGTAACATGCGCAAGGTCAGCTGCGCTCGAAGTTCTTCAGAGCAGACGAGCAAAACCGTTTGTGCCACGGATAGCCGTCCATCTCGGCAAGATGCCGCGTCCGCGGCTTCAGAAAATGTTCACATCTGAATTGCGGAATGGTCCCAGGAAAATAAGCAGCGTAAACTCGACATAGCTTTTGGAAACGATGCCTGTGCTGCCGGAGCGCCAGAGGGTTTCGCGGGCTTCGCGCGCCACCGCCACACCCTCCAGTTCCGCCGCCCCACGCATTGCCTTGTGGTCATAAAGAAAACTGAAAATGAACGTCAGAGGATTGAATCCCTCGCCCGAGCAGTCGATGCCAGCCACGCGCGCCCTCACGATGAAGTTCGCATCGGCCTCCTCCGGCTGTTCCACCGGAATGATGTTCAAGGCGCTCAGGCGCTGTTCAACTGCCGTGCGAATGTAGTCGGACGTCCGATCCTGATCGTCAATGTCGCCCACGCGGACAAAAACCTTCTTGCCGGTAAGGGCGCTCAGATCGCCCTGCGTCATGCGATCCACGCTCTCGTCGATGCATCCCGACAAAATCAGTTGCTCAACGCGCGAGCGGCCCGCTGAGGCGCTGGGAAACGTGATTGTCGCGCAGCCGCTGGCCAGTATCGCAGCCAAGGCGGCTAAAAAACCAATGATGCTTGTCTTGAACATTGAGAGTCTCCTGTCCGCATTCAATTTGCCTGCTAGATGAGAAGCCCTGGATCAGGCTTCGGAAACCCCTGGCTCGCCCCTCCCCTATTGGGCATAAAAGAAAAACCGATCCTTCGACCCATTATAGACCAAAATATCACCGTCCGGGGTCAAGGCGTATAAATCCGGCTCGCCAACAGCGTCCTTTCGGAAATCGGCAACCGTGATAAGCCAAACTCCATCGCGGCGGAACTTCTCAATGCGATTCTCTCCGCCGTCAAAAAGATAAACATTGCGCCATCGGCCCAAGGCGATGCCCTTCACGCTGAGTTCCTGCGTGCGACCCCGCTCTGCTTTCTCGGTCTTTTGAGGCCCTTCCTCGGCGGTAAAAACAGTCCAGGCGTTGGAAGAAGCCACGCCAATCAGCCCATCGGGCGCGCAGTCGAAACACTTAATCGAGCCAAGTTTGGCGGATTTCAAGGAAATGAATCCCAAATGCCGCCCTTTGGCCACACTGAAGCGGTGAATTCCCGGCGCGCCCGCATCGAGCACGAGCACTTCCGAGTTTTGCAGCAACGCGATCTGTTTGGGTTCGTCAAATTTCCAGCCCTCGCCCTCGCGCGCAATGCAACGATCTGGTTGTTCCTCGCCCTTGTCGTTGAGGACCAAAATTTGCTTTTTGCGAGAATCCAGAACGAAAAACTCGCCCGAGGCGGACCAGGCAACGCTGATGGGGCGCGCTTTGGAATCGAGGAAGAAGGTTTTGGCCAAATTGAGCGACCGCGCGACGGGATCAAAATCAAGTAGGACGATCTGCGGCGGATCGCTGCCGCGGTCGGCCACAACCAGCTGGCCTTTCGGCCCAGAGCACATCGCGGTTACTTCGCGCAGATCGAATGCCTTGCGCGCCCGCTCGGGACCCGCTGGACCGGCATATTGATGCGAACGCGCGGGAATCCGGCGCTGAAAGACAGCCTTCAGGTTTCTGGCTTCTTCGGCCAGCGAGGATTTTCCATAAGTTTTTTCAAAGAGATCAAGCGCCTTCAGCCCTTCTTCGGCCAGTCCGTCCTGGCGGTGCAGGCGCGCCAATGCGAGCAAAAGCGCATCGCCGCCCGGACGCTCGCCGCAGAGGTTGCGCGCATCGTTGAGCAACGCTTTGGATTCCTTAAGGGGAAGTCCAGCCAGCTCAACGCGCTTGATTTGGCGCGCCGAAAACCATCGCGAGGTTTCATCCGCCTCCGCGCCCTGGCAGCGCGTAAGGATGTCGCGCAAGGTCTTATGCGCCACCTCGGGTATGTCCTGGGCTGAGTCAAGAGTGGCCGGAGCCTGGAGTTCAAGAATCGCCTTGAGGATGCGGCAGCGAGAGGCCTCGTAGGCCGGATTCTGCGCCATATCTTCGAGCAACGACAGCGCATCCGCTGAAAAACCGAGCGACTGAAGCGCCCGGGCCGCTTCCAGCGCGCGCTCCGCTATTTCCACTGGCGTTAATTGCGTTTTTGCCTGCTGGGCCGAAAGAACAACCATTCCCGCCGGCACCAAATCCGGCGTGAGAGTAGCGGCAAGGCGGACCACCACGCGCTTGCTTTGCGGCACGTAGGCGAGCCATGTCGCCTCGCCCGGGAGGGCCTCCTCGCCGAATTCCGTCTTCTTGCCAAGCGCCAAGATGGAGTTGGCCAGTTCGACTGGATACGGGTTGAGCAGCAGCGTCGCGTAGCCAGGACCGGCCTTTTCCACTGCGAAGGTTTCCACTTCCATCACCACATAGTTGTTTTCGTCCTGGTAAAAGTGGAATGTTTGTTTCGCGCGGTCTTGTTGGGCAAGCGCAACCGACACGGCCAGGCATATCAAAACTCCCAGCGCGGCCGAAATCCGAATGAGCGGCGGCGTCCCCGACGCTGCGCGAATCAGGCTGGGATATTGGCAGAAAATCGTTCGATTCAACATAACGGTAAAATCCATTGCTTTGTATTATTTTATTCGGTCCATTGGAAGATCGGTCTCCACAAGAAGCCAGCGATCTTCCTTCCACAGGAGCGTCACAGACACCTGCGGAACCTGGGCGATGGTTGTGGGCAAGCGGTTGGCAAGCAGGCGTCCGCGCAGGAGGAATTGGCCCGTCCAATAGCCGCGATCTCCCTCCACGCGGAATCCCGACATGGTATGTTTTGCTTCCTTAATTTCGTATTTCTCGGAAAGGCGGGCGAGAAAGTTGCGATATTGCGCCGCGGCGTCGGGGCTGGCGAACCGATCGGCAAAGAACGGAGCGCCCTGGCCCTGCAAAAGCGCGGCGTCCAGCAAAGCCATAAACTGATTGGCCACGCCCGGGTCGAGCGCCGGAGTAGCCGTCGGGCTGGGGGTGGGCGTAGGCGGCGGAGTGGGAATCGCCGTCGGGATGGGCGTCAGGCTGGGAGTTGGCGGCGGACCGGAGGAGTAGTAGGTGGCGGATATAGGGGCTGGCGTCGGCGTGACGGGAGCATTTTGTGTTCGAAGTTTTTCCACTTCTTTCAACGCGGAGGCAACATATTGGGGCGCGTCTGCCATAAAAGGCTCCAGCGCCAAAAGCCCCGCATCCGCCGCGTCAAGGCGCTCGGCCTTGATGTCGGCTTCCACAGCCATCATCCGGCGGGCCAGCGACAGACGTTGATCGAGAATCTGCGAGAATGCTTCCATTTCCGAATCAGCCGGAGCTAGTTTCCGCCATTCATCCGCGGCCTTTTGCGCCGAGGCAAATACTTCCGTGCGCGAACGGCGATTGGGGTTGGACGAATCGCTCATTTCTTTTGCCCAGGCGTTCCATGACTCATCCAGGTTTTTCCATCGCGTGTCTTCCTTCAGTTGCGCAGCGAAATCCGTCAGCGCCTTTTGCGCATCTTTGTCATGATCCAAAAATCCAAGCCAGACGGGCATCGGATGGCTGAGAACGGCTTGATATTGGACAATTGCCTCGCGGATATGCTTGCCGGCCTCATCGGGTTTTGCCGCTGCAAGTTGCCGCGCCGCTTCGGCGCGTTTCCACGGCGCAATTTCACCCCAAACCACCTGAACGCCAAAAAGAGCCAGCAGCGCGATTCCAGCGGCGCAACTGAAACCCGCAAGCAATTTTGCGCGGCGTATGGCCGCCGGATCATACCACGTAACGCCCTGGGCTGCCGTGGCCAGCGCGTTGGTTGCGTCGGTTGTATAGGGGATAAGCGCTCGAAGCGGCTGATCGGCGAAGGGCGAAAGAACCCGCTCCAATTCCGCAGCCAATGCGCGCGCGCTCGATGGACGCTTGCCAGGGTCTTTTTGAAGGCACTGGAGAATCAGCTTATCCAAATCGGGGAAAATTGAGTTGTTGAACTCGCGCGGCGGACGCGGCATTTCGGTCAGTTGCTTGATTGCCACCGTGGTCGCCGTGCCCTCGAAGAGCGGACGCTGCGCGCAAAGCACATACAGCACAGCGCCAAGCGCGTAGATGTCCGAAGCGGGCGTGGGTTTTTCGCCGCGAACCTGTTCGGGCGACATAAACGCCGGCGTCCCGACGACCATTGTGCTTGTAGCCGTGTCGGCCATCGACTGCACGCGCGCAATCCCGAAATCCATGACCTTCACAGTGTTTCGGACGTTGGAAATCAGGATGTTGGCGGGTTTGATGTCGCGATGAATGATGTTTGCTTCATGCGCCGCCTGAAGCCCGTCGCAAATCTGGCGCAGGATATTCAGAAGATCGCCCACAGTGAGCGAAGCGCGGGCGGAATAGATAAAATCCTCGAGTTCCTTGCCCTCGACAAACTCCATCGCGATGTAAGGAGTCTCCGCGCGATCCTTGGGCAGATGAACGATATAAATGGCGACGATGTTCGGATGGTTCAGTTTGGCGATGGTCTTCGCCTCGCGCTCGAACCGCTGCATGGCGGCTTCGTCCGCGCGAACTTCCTCGCGGGGCACCTTCAGGCAGACAATCCGGTCGAGCGAACGCTGGCGCGCGCGGAAAACATATCCCATCCCCCCTGAACCGAGAAGGTCCAGAATCTCAAAGTCATTCCCAACAATCTGGCCAACCTGAAACATTGGCTTCTCCGAGCCGCTCCTTATATTATTTCTTCAGCGTCTTGCCCGTGCCTGGATCATAAAGGCGCATCATGCCCTCCTGGTTCTGCCAAGCCAGCAGTGAACGCGTCCCGCGCAAAATCCATTGCACCTGGCCTGGCTGCGAACCCGGCTCAAGCGACTGCGACCATTGTTCTTTTCCCCCCGAATCCAGCAAGGTCATAAAAAGGTCTTTGGATGCGCCCGATTCGCTTTGCGGACGCCAAAATACAATCACAGCGCCGGGAAACTTCGGGTCTTCGGGCGCATAAGGCCCCGTCCGCGGAATCCAAAGCACGGATTGCGCCAGTGTATTTCCCGCCAGAGTCTCGCTTTTGCCTTTGGGGAATTCCCACAAAACACGCCCCGAAGCGCCCGCCTCGCGTCCAACCAGATGCTCGCCCCGGCGCTCAACTACTATCACTGCCGGCGCCGCCGACGATGCCGGGGACGACGCCTCGGCGCCACCCCCGCCGACTGCGCCCCCCGCCGATGCCCAATCCGCCGGACGCAACACCACATTCCCGGCCGATTCCGTCAGAGCGGCGCAAAACCACGGATTGGCCGCCGGGGAGGGCGGACGCGACATTGCCAGCGCAAGCCCCCAGAGTATTACGGGGATTCCAAGCGCAATCGATGAAATGATGACGGCCTGGCGCGCAAATTTTGGCGGAGGACTCCAGCGCGGAGGCTTGCTCTTGATCGTCGCCCCCGCGGCCGCCCCGCCCCCTGTCAAGCCGCTCATGGGAGTCGTCTCATCCTCAGACGGCTCAGAGGGCGGATGAATCGGTTGCCTGTCGTCCTCCATTGGCAAAGCCCCCTGTCCAAATGCCGCCGCGGTTGCCTGCCACGAACTGTCTTGTCCCTTTTGGGGATCAGGATTCGTATCGTAACGGACCGTCTCCACGTCGAATTCCGCCGTCTCCTATGGAAGTGCCGCATTGGCGCATAAGAACTTCCGGCGAAACCAGAAACGGGAAATGCATCCCGGAGTCCATGACGCCGGAGAATTGAATTTAGGAAAGGCCGGAGCCGAAGGCAAGGCGCAACTTTACGCGATTGGCCGGAAGGCCAGGACAATTCCGTAAATGCTTCTCACGGGTTTTTAAGGGGATGCATAGGGCTT
>CAYUNT010000053.1:0-24335 GCA_964446285.1 uncultured Candidatus Sumerlaeota bacterium
CTCGCGAAAACCGTGACAGGCGATTGGGAACAGAATCAAAGGAAAATGGTATTAGCCTTTGGCCTTTTTCCGCAGGTCCCACAGGTCTCATTGGTCCCATACGTCCTATTTTTGCGGCGTGGGCGTGGCCTCGGCGCTGGGGGTGGGTTTGGGCTTCACGGTTTCGCGATATTTTCGGCGCAGGCGCTGCTGATCCGCATATTCATCCAGATCGGCCTTCGAGAAAGGCGTAAGTGGACCGGTTCGCAAATCCACGCGCGCGTATTCGCCGTCGCAGCCAACGCCGCGCTCGCTGCGCAAATCAAGATCGGGATACCTGCGCGGATAGAGCCATGTCGCGTTGTCCTTGGCGCTTGGCAGGCCCTCGTATTGATCCGCGCCACCCGCATCGAGGAAAAACCCAAGCGCGGGCATGTCTTCGCGCATCGTGCCCCATTTGTTGAGCCGCCCGCCACCGAACGAATCCGCATTGTTGCCGTCGGTGGTGATTTTGTAAGAATCGTCTCCCGCCAGATCGACGAAAAATCCCCAGCCATTTTCGTTCGACGCGCCGAGAGCCAGGCGTTTGGCCTCATAGCGGTCGTTGCCCGCTTCATCGAGCAGCCACCCCAAACCGAAGTCGTGTCCGCAGCCCAGCGCGCATTGAGATTCGGTGATATATGTGTCGTTGCCTGCGCCGCGATCTATCAGGATTCCCACAGCGCGATGAGCCGACGCTCCCTGCGCATAATACACGGCACGGCGCGTATCCGTCCCCGCATCATCGGCCAAAACGCCCGTTCCGCCAAGGAATCCGCAGCCCTGTGCGAAGACAGACGCTGTGTAGGCGTCGTCGCCCGCGCAATCGTGCAAGACGCCGATTCCGCCCCCGACCGAGTGGCCATCGGAAAGATCGGCGCGCAAACCAGTGCCCATGCCCTGGCCCATCGAACTGTTGTGGCGCGGGGCCTGCGGCGATGGAAAGAGAAGCGGTTCATCGACAAGGCTATAGGTGTCGTTGCCCGCGCGGTCGATCAGCGTTCCCGAGCCAAGACAGCTGCCCGCGCCTTGCGACAGCGTGAGGGCCTCGTAGTGGTCGTCGCCCGTGCAGTCATCGAGCAGCCCAACGCCTGCGTATCCCGCGCCTTGCGCCAGACCGAGGCCGATGTAATGGTCGTCGCCTGCGCGATCGGCAAGGACGCCCACGCCAAACAATCCCCCGCCCTGCGAGGGGAAAAGGCATTGGTAGAAGTCGTCGCCCGCGCGGTCGATGAGGAATGAATACCCGGCGATTGCGCCGCCCCATGCGGGAATTCGCGCGCTGCCGGTTTCGTAGTGGTCGTCGCCGGCGAGATCGACGACGATCTGCACTGGCCACTCCGCGCCGCCAATTGTCATGTCGCGTCCGTAAGCGTCATCGCCTCCGCAATCGATCAGGAGGAGGTGATGCACGGGAGGATGGGGTGCGCTGGGGCTTTTTTCGCGGAGCGGCACGCCATGTTGACTGGCTTCGTTCGATCCGCTGAACACGACGCGGCCAAGCGGCGTGTCGAGTTGGAAATTTGCGTTTTGCGGGGGCGCGGCGCCTTCGGACGAATCGAGAAAGTCCTCGAAATCCTCGATGGCGGCTGCCAAATCGAGCGAACCCGCAACGAGATAATCGTAGTCGAGCGCCTGGATGATTGGGCGCGGGTCATTGCCATCCTCGCCAGACGCAAGCACGGCGCGGATTTCCTCCGCGCCAAAATGCGCCACGCGTTTGCGGTCAGCGGGGGCGAGGCGCGCGAGGGCCTTTTGCTGCCACCGCGCCGCCGAGGCCGACGCCATGAGCAGCCGCGCAACTTCACGCCGCCACGAAAACGGAAGCGTCGCGCCGGCGGCGCACGCGCGATCGCGCTCCGCAGCAGTGAAATCCTTCGCGCGGCCGGCCGCTTCCCACAACGCTTCAACCGACGCCTCAAACGGATCGCCAGCCTCGGCCAGACGTCGATCCGCTTCGGCGAGCGGATTGCCATAATAGCCGCGGCTCACCTGCGCGGGCGTGCGTCCGGCGGCCGAAATAAGAGTCCGAACCAAGGAATGCGCCCAATTGCGATCCTGCGCGGCGAGATGCCCAATCACATAGGGGGCATCGAGCGGGCGCAGCAGCAGGCGAGTCGTAAGCGGCGGCGGCGCATCGCTTTCGCGCGATTGCAAGAGGAGCGAAACAGCGTCTGGCGCAAGATCGCGCCGCGTCATCGAGAGGCGCTCGAGCATGGCGTCGATTGGATCGCCGGAGGGAGGAGCGGAAGGAACGGGCAGCAGCGGCGGCGCGGACGTTTGCGAATCCACAGGAGTTAAAAGGGTAATGGCAGCGAATGAAGACGCCAATCCCACAGGGGCGAGCAGAAAGCACAAGGCCAACAAGGCCAATAGACGAATCCGCGCGGGCGAAAAACAGAATGAATGATATGTCATTGTTCTATCCGCGTGCGGGGGATGTAGTCTTCGAGCGGCGCGGGGCGCGCGGGAGGCGTGTCGGGGAGGCCCTCGGCGCTCCAGTTGATTTTATATAGAATATTATCGCCCCAGCGGCGGATTTCGCGCAGGCGCGGCGT
This sequence comes from uncultured Candidatus Sumerlaeota bacterium, assembly GCA_964446285.1. Taxonomy (GTDB): domain Bacteria; phylum Sumerlaeota; class Sumerlaeia; order SLMS01; family CAYUNT01; genus CAYUNT01. Next base: position 2,577 of record CAYUNT010000053.1, read on the forward strand.
TCCGCGCCAACTCTGCACGCCCGCGCGCTGATTTACAGCATGGCGCGACTCGTTTGGAATATAATAGTAATACTTTATATTCAGATTGCGTAAAATTTGCATTCGCTCCCTGTCCGACTTCAGCGGATACATTTTCTGGATGCTCCAGTCGTCGAGGTGGACGAGCGTGATCGAGGGATCGAGGACATAATGGCGGTTTTCGTGCGTCAGGAGGCGTTCGCCGCGCAAGTGTGCGTTGATGTAATCCCACGCGGATGCGTCATCGCCATATTGAAGCGCCAGAAACATGTCGGGCGGCATTCCGGGATGGCGCAAAATGCCAAGGTTCGACTGCGCGATGATCTCGCCCGCAAACATTTTCGCGCCGGTGTATTTGAAGCCCATGAGCGACATGGCGAGGCCGGGCACGATTCCCACGACAAGAATCAGAGCGCAGAGAATCCCGAAAATCCACTGCGCCGCCGAACGCCCAGCTCCGATTTCCGCGCGACGCCAGAATGAGGCGAGAATCCATCCTGGGAACAGCGCGATAGGAAGCACAATGGGGAGGATTTGATACAAATACAAGTCGGCGATTAGGTATTCGTAGGCGAGAAACATGGAGGCGAACGCGGCAAGCACCATGCCCGCGCGCGCCGGATATGAATACGCCATCCATGAAATCAGCGATAAATCGCTATCTGCGCCTGTGTTTGAATTTTGCACGGGAGCGGACTTTCGCGGGCGGGAAATCGCGGCGAAGCCAGCCAGCCCTAAAATGATCCACGCCGCCGCGCCGGGCAGGGCCAGTCCCAGGGCGGTGGGGGCGAGTTTGTAGGCGTGCGGGCAGAGCAAAACCGCCGTGCCGGGCGCGCTGGGACGGCCGCTGTCATCCGCCGGAATGGAACGGCCGCGCGCGGGGATCGAGAAATCCGTGACAAGATAAGCAAATCGATCGCGCCAGCGTCCGCGTTCAAGGCGCGCGCCCACGCCCGGATAATGAAACGTCTCGAATCCTGCCCAGAACATCCACGAAGCCGCAAGGCGGTTCGCAAAGGAACGCGCCGCCACGCCGCTTGTCTTCGAATCCGTTGTGGCGGCATCGGAATCCGCATCGGGCAAATTCTCCCAATCGGGCGCTAGAGAGGCCACGCGGCCAATCCCGTCGCCATTGGCATACCACTCGCCCTCCGCCGAGCGGAGAACTTCTTCGTTGATGCGGATTCCGCCGAAAATCCCTGGGAAAAATGCATAGACCGGATTGCCCGTGAGCCACCAGTTACGCACATGCCAGGGAGAGGCTAGAACCACGGCGATTGCGAGGGCGGCCCAGATGCGGCGGTTTCGCGCCAGGGAGAAAACGCTGCCCGCGCCCCACGCCATCGCGTAAGCCGGTTCGCGCGGGAGGGGGTCTTCCGCAAGCGCCGTCTCGAATTCCTCGATGCGTTGCGGTTCGCGCGCCAGGCGGTGGAGCGGCGAGAGCGGACGCCGCCAATGCGCGAGCGCGAGCGCAAGCGCCCAAACAGGCCATAGCACACCCATAAGGAAATTGAGATGCATCGCAAGCGCGGGCAGGAGTGTCAGCGGCAGCAGCAACCCCGGAAGCGGCGATGCGATATAGCAAAACGCCAGCAGCAAAAACGCCGCGCCAAACAACATCGCCAGCGCGTAGTCCGAGGCGTAAGTGGAGTAAGCGATCTGGTAGGGGAGCGCCCGAAAGAGCAGCGCACAAAGCACTGCGGCCAATTGGTTTTTCCATAGCCGAAGCGCGCCAGCATAGATGAGCGCGGTGGCGGCCAGCGCGGCCACGGGCGCCCACAATCGCGCGGGAACGTCGCTCCATTGCCCTACGACAGCTGCCACCGCCGCCGCGTGTGTGGAAAATAAATGCGGATAATTCGCCCCGAGGCCGTAACCGACTTGCGCCGTTGCCTTGAACGGAAAACCGTGTTCGAGAAAGGTCATCCGCCCATAGCCCAAATACAATATCAACGAATCCCAGTAGGTCTCCGGATAAAAAAGCGCATGGACGAAAATGAGAAGCGAGATGAGCGCGATCAGAAGCATCGCGGGGAAAAGAACAACGCGCGCCAGAAGCGAATCGCCGGGAAGGGCCGTCATGCGCGCATAGGCCCTCCGCCAAGTTTTTCGCGCGTGGTTGCGATCGGGCGGCGGCTGTTGCTGCCGGGACGACGCTCCCGCCGCCGAGGCGCGTTCGGAGGAAGCGGCGTCTGGACGCGCCGCAATAAATCCAAGCGCCGACGCAAGAAGCGATATGGTTCCGCGTTCCGCGTCTTCCCATGCGGCGCGGCGTTCGAGCGGATCGCCAACCTCTGGCGGCGGCGCAGATTCCTTGTCCGCAACGGGAAAATCTGTGTTTGCGCCGGTGGATTCCCCTGCTGCCGCCGGCGTGACAAGGGATTCGGCCAAGCGGCGCGCCGCCGCCGGACTCCAGCAATCGAAGGGCGCCCTTCGCCGCCGCCCCGCGCGCCATGCCAGCCCCGCGGCCAGCAGCGCCGTTCCCGCAAGAACCGGCCAGCGCGTCAGCCAGTGTGCCATTCCCAGCGCCTCGAACACCAATCCGCACAATCCCGCGCCGAACAGCAGCGACAGCGCCGCCTCTTCCAGGCGCGTGAAAAACACATCGCATCCGCGCAAAAACAGCCATCCCACCGCCCAATACACAAGCAGCGCCACGACGGCGATGGCCAGCTCGAGCGGCGGGCAATTCATCCACGAGAAGGTTTCGGGAAGGCTCAGGTGGCTGAATACGCCCAGCGGGGCATCGGGTCCCTGGAACCAAAGCGGCGTATTCGTCCGCCAGAAGAAAACAATCCAGATCAAAAACCAAAGGATAACAAGGAATCCCGCGGCCAATCCCGCCCATGCCGCAGGCGAGGCTCCGCGCAAATCCGCCGGATTTCCTGTGGCTTGGACGTCTCGTCCCAGGCTCTTTTCCTGAATGGGAAGCAGGGTTTCGAAGGGTGAAGATTCTGGTTTGGAATGGTCTTCAACAAATGGCCGCCCGGGCGTTTTGCTCGTGCGGAATGGAAAGAGCCTTTCCGATAGTCGATCGAAAAACCTTGGACGGGACGTCCGAGCCACCAGCGGAGGACAGTCTTTGGGGGAGGCAGCGATTGCGGAGCCATCCTCGCGGATTGTGGAGTGATTCGGCTGCATAGGCATAGGTTCTATCGCGCCGATTCCAGAATCCGCCGCGCGCGCTCCGCGTCCGGCTCAAGCACGAGCAGGCTCACTTGCGCCGCGTCGATGCCCTGAAATACATGCACACTCGGGGCCAGCGAACCGCGCATGGCCGCCCGAATGCCGTGGCTTTCCAGGAGCGAACGCACCACCTGTGCTTCCACATGGTCCGTCGTTTCGAAAATGCAAACGAGAGGCGCCTCCCATCTTTCCTTTTCTGCCGCCGAGCCGCCTTCGCATTCTGCCTCCCCATGTTCGGCGCCGCCCTCGCCCCGATTTTCTTCAAGCGGCGGCGTCTCTGCGTCTTCTTCCTCGATGGTGGGCGCGCCGCACAGTTCGCAAAAAGGAGTTCCGGCCACAAACCGCTCCTTGCACTTGGGGCATACGACCACGCCGCCCGCAAAATCCGAATTGGCATCTTCCCCCGCCGCGCCTGCCGCGCCCGCTTCCGCACCGCTCAAATTCGCCGATTCCGCTTGGTTTTTTTGCGATTCCATCTTTTCGGAAGTGTATTTATAGTAGAACGGATCAAACTGGCCAAATTCCGCCTGGATGGCTCGCGCCGCCGGTGAATCGGGCGCAAGCCGCCTGTCGATCATGCGTTTTCTTTCTCTTTGCGCTTTGCCCTGGCGATGCCAGCTCCATGCGCAGGCGGCCAGAACCGCCAGCAAGCCAAGCGCCATCAGAATTCCTGTTTCAATTAGCAACATTGTCTCGCGCCCTGAATTATGCGCGCAATATGGCGTGCAAGCCAGCTATCAGCCCTGCAAGGCAAACATGCGATCCGGGCCGCGATTCATTCGTTGAATTCCCTGTGCAGCACGCGGACATGATTGCGAGCGATATGGATTTTGCCCAAGCTGTCGCGCAGCTTGCGGTTGGTCATTTCGAGGCGCTGCGCCAGCGTAACCGCCAGATGCCAGGCCAGTTCCGGCGCCTCGCGTAGAAACGACCGGAATGATTCCTCGGTCAGTTGCAGTAAAACAGTGGGTTCAAGGGCGCGTATGGTGGCGGTTCGCGGCGCGTTGAGCAGCGTGGACATTTCGCCGATGAAAGTTCCCGAGCGTTCGATGGTTGCAATCTGGCGCCCGGCCTTCAGCACCTCCAGCCGCCCGATCAGCAGAACATAGCACTCGCGCGAGGCATCATCCTCGTAAAACAACACCTCGTCGGTATCGAGAAACCGCGTTTCCGTCGGGGCTTTTTCGTGGCTGAGGATCGAGCGCAGAATGGGAGCCTCGATGTCTGCCGTGGGCAGAACCTGCTCCCCGGGCCGTTGGTGCGAAGCGGCCGCGGCAGCCGGTCCCGCCTCAGCATACTCTCCCCGGCGCACCTGCTCGATGGCCGCCAGCAGCGACGGCGGATCCGGAAAGCGGTGGTTGCGGTCGCGCTGGCACATGCGGCGAATCAGGGCTGTAATGGCCAGCGAAAGCCCTGGCTGAATCAGGCGCGGGTCGGGAATATCGTCCGTGATTTTTTTTGTGAGAAGCAGCGAGGTGTTGAATTCGCTGAAGGGCGGTTCGCCGATGACCATTTGATACAGAGTGATGCCGAGCGAATAGATGTCCGTGCGGATGTCGAGGTTGTTTTCTCCGCAAGCCTGCTCGGGGCTGACATACACTGGGGTTCCGAGGATTACGCCGTGGGTGGTGACTCCGGCGTCGAATTCCTGGCGCGCCAAGCCAAAATCCATGAGTTTCACAACGCCAGAATGGTTGATGATGATATTGGCTGGCTTGATGTCGCGGTGAATGATTCGGCGTTCATGCGCGGCGGCCAGGGCGCGCGCCACCGCGCCAGCAATGTTCAACGCCTCCGCCTCAGAAAGGCGTCCGCGGCGGCGCAGCATGGCGGCCACAGTTTCGCCCTGCACGTATTCCATTACGAAATAGCGCCGCCCGGCCACAATTCCCTGGCGGTGCGCCTCGACGATGTGTGCGCAGCGAAGGGTTTGGAGAATTTCCACTTCGCGCTGCCAGCGGGCGATCGTGTCGGGAAGATGGCTGTGATAGGCCGACAGAACCTTGATGGCGACAGGCTGATTTGTCTCAGTGTCGGCCGCCAGATACACCGTCCCGGAAGCTCCCCGCCCGATCTCGCGCTGTATGCGATAGCCTTCGATGAGGTCCGGACGAATGGGAGCACCACCTTCCGGCCATGCGCCCTCAAGCCCCTGGGTAGTATCGAGAGCGCTAAAATCCATTATTTCTGCCTCTCCACATTTCCGGTCCGGCCGTGCTATAAAGCCGCGTCGCCACGCTCTCCCGTGCGGATGCGCATGGCGGATTCAAGCGGCAGAATAAAAACTTTGCCATCCCCGATGGAATCCGTCCGCGCCGCGCGGCTGATTGCCTCCATGCACTCCTCGGCCTGATCGTCCTCGACGGCGATTTCGAGGCGGATTTTGGGAACGAAATCCACCTGATATTCGCTTCCGCGGTAAAGCTCCGTATGTCCGCGCTGGCGCCCGTAGCCTTTTACTTCGCTGACGGTCATGCGATTGATGTCAATCTCGCCCAAGGCGTCTTTTACATCGCCTAGCTTGAAGGGCTTGATAATGGCGATAATCATCTTCATGCGGCCACCCTGCCCATGAATGAAGATGCGCAATGCGTATGGATAGGCCGCTGCGGAGCAGCAGTTGAAATAAGAATCATTGGCAGCTCAGGGAGTTCCAAATGGATTCGCCGATGCGGAGGGAACAAAGGGCGCAACAGGCGGCGCGGATGGGACCTGTCCCGCCGCCGAAGTATCTCCAAAGGGATTGGGCGGGGCGCTTGGCGCGGCGGGCGCTGCAATGGGCACAATGGGAATCGTCGGGCTTTTGATTCCGTCGATCTCCATCCGGCGCTGCAGAATCTGCTTGTCGATTTCGTCCTTTTCGCCGCCGCGGGCCAGTTTGCGGTCTCCAGCTTCCTCCAGGACAATTGCCTTGTATCCGACTTCCTGCATTTTCTTTTCTTTGATTGCCAGTTCCTCTTCATCGTTTTGAATCTGTTTCAAGAGGCGTTCGGCATCCAGTTGTTGTTCGAGCGAAATGTCTTCCTTGCCCAGGATTCGCTGATAGGCTTCGCGCGCGATTGCGTAGAAGGTGTGGGCTTCTTCGCCCGTATGCATTATTGCGCGTTTTCTCGCCCATCCGGCCACTATGTTTTGCAGGTCCACCAGGTCGGGGGCTGTGCGCGCCACTTCGGCCAGTTCCTTCACGCCCTCATCGCGTTCGACACGGTTGAAAAAATCCAGGGACTTTTTCAAATGATCCAGCGCCTGGGGCGTCAGTTTCGGAATCACATACAGATTCAGATTTCTTACGCCTTCCGCATTCAAGTCCGGAATCTGGCCTTCCGTAATGACGATGTGTGAATGCGCGGGAGCCAGCGTTGTCTGCGCCTGGGCGGATTTGGCAGCCGTCCCCAGAACCAGAACACTCCCAAGCAGGCAAACCAGGAGCGGTTTCATAAAGGCATCCTCTTGCGATGAGGAATTGGGCGGATTTCCCCGCCACTACCATACCAAGCGAAGTTTGCGAGCGCGGCGCAAGCGTCTCAAGCGGAATCTCCTGGACGGACTCGCGAAATCGCAAAGAATCTGATGCGAGCTGCGACGGATGGCCTTCAAAGGAGCTAAAATTGTGGACAAGACAGCCACAAGACTGCATTGTGGCCAATTCTCACTAAGGGAGCCGCCCGTAATGAGAAAAATGCAGGCGAGGGTTTTTCATTAGGAGGCGATTCAGAATGTTTGAGAGACTCTCTGCACTCCGCCAATCTTGCTTCGTCACATTTTCTCGGCGGATTCGATTGACACGGGCAGCGCGCCCCCCTATCTCACCGATTTGGCTTGGGGAGGGGTGCAAGGGGGGATATGCCTTCGTGCGTGTGAGAAAGCCTTGTTTTTCAGGGATTTCGGCACTGTTGTTCCGACCGCCCTGCGCGCTTTTATGTTAGGGCGCGTTCCCAAATCTCTCAACATATTCCAGTCGATCTTGGGGAAGACCACGCCATGCCGATAGTTGAAATTCGCGACCTGACCAAGATTTACGTGCAGGACGTAATCGGGGTCGAATACGGCCGCATCCGTGTCCGGCTGAAAAACCGCCGTCGCGTCGCCCTCGAAGGGTTGAACCTCGATATCGAGGAGGGCGAGATATTCGGACTTCTCGGCCCAAACGGCGCGGGAAAAACCACCACGATCAAAATCCTCATGGGCTTGCTTTATGCATCGCGCGGCGAGGCGCAGATCATGGGGCGTCCGCTCGGCGATCGCTCCGTCAAAGCTCGCCTGGGATTCCTGCCGGAAAATCCATACTTTTATGATTATCTCCGCGGCTGGGAATTCCTCGATTACTATGGCCAGCTCTACGGCATGGAAAAATCGCGCCGCCGCGAGCGTATCCCAGAACTTCTTGAACTGGTCGGCCTTACTTCCGCCGCCAATATCCCGCTTAAGGGATATTCCAAAGGCATGCTCCAGCGCATTGGATTGGCGCAGGCGCTTCTCAACGATCCACGCATTGTGTTCCTCGATGAACCGCAGTCGGGCCTCGATCCGTTTGGACGCAAGGAAGTGCGCGACATCATTTTGCAGCTCAAGAGCCAGGGCAAGACGGTCTTTTTCTCATCGCATATCCTTGCCGACGCTGAGTTGATATGCGACCGCGTGGCCATCCTGAACAAGGGCCGCCTGCTGCGTTGCGGCCCTCTGCGCGAAATGCTCTCCGCCAAAGTTCAGGAATATGAAGTTCTTGTGGCCGAACCGGGAGAAAAACTGATCGAACGTTTCCGCTCTGAGGCCGTGCGCATCGTTGAGAGCCGTGGCGAAACCCTGTTTGTTTTCCGCGAAGAAGCGCCCGCTCGCCGGCTTTTGCAGTCGCTGCTTGAAGGCGGCGGCACCTTGCTTTCATACATCCCGAGGCGCGAAACCCTCGAACAATACTTTATCCGCGAGATCGAAGGGGGAAAGACGGCGTGAGCAAAGTTTTCGCCATCATGATAAACACTTTCAAGGAAGCGGTCCGAAACCGCATCCTTTACGTCCTTCTCTTTTTCGCCGTGCTCGTTCTGGTGGGGTCGTGGGTGGCCAGCACACTCTCGATCGCCAACCAGGAAAAGGTAATGCGCGACCTGGGAGTGGCTGGAATCAACATCATCGGTCTTCTCATGGCCGTTTTTGTTGGCATCGGGCTTGTGTATAACGAACTCGACAAGAAGACCATCTACACGATTATTTCCAAGCCCATCGCCCGCTGGCAATTCATCCTGGGCAAGTATCTGGGCCTGCTGCTCACGATCTACCTGAACGTCTTTCTGATGACCTGGTTCTTTTGCGCCGTCTTGCACTTTCGCATGTTCCTTGGCGAAGAAACGATGATGAAGGCGCTGATGACCACGCTTCCCGATGGGAGCGTTCAAGGTCCGGGCGCGTTCGGACTTTTATTTTACTACATTAAGGCTGCGATCATATCGCTGGGCAAGGGCACGCTCAATGTCGCCAGCCTGGGCTATTATTCGCAGGCAATCACGCAGGGTCTGGTGATGCAGACGATTATGATCTGCATGGAACTGGGCATCATCACCGCGTTCGCCGTTCTGTATTCCAGTTTTTCCACGCCCACTCTCAGCGCCTTCCTGACCGTTCTGACCTTTATCATCGGGCGCCTGAATTCAGACCTTTACCTGTTTGCCCAAACGATCATCCAGCGCGTTGGCGAATCCGGGGCGCTTACCTTCGGGCAAAAACTCGGCTACTGGATTTTGATGACCACAAGCCACCTTGCTCCGAATCTGGAAGCGTTTAATCTGAGGGCGGCGATTTCCAACAACCAGCCCCTCTCTGTGGATCCCTGGACTTGGGTCTATGGGATTGGCTACTCGGCGGCGATGATACTCATTGCCGCAATGGTTTTTAATCGGCGGAATTTCAAATGATGCAATCTGGCCGGCGCAAACGCCTGATTCATACGGTTATACTCTTTATTCTGGCGGCACTTCTGCTCGCGGGCGGCGCGCTTTATCAGCACCGCCATTTCAAGAACCTGCGTGCCTGGCGGCCCTTCCAGGAAAAACTCTACCTTCCCGAAGGGCAGAAACTGCGCCTGGCCTCGCTTGGATTCGCCAATCTCTATGCAGACATCCTCTGGCTGCGCTCGATTCAGGCATTCGGAGGCCATTGGTTTGTCGTCAACAACGACATGAGTCCCATTTTCCACTACTTCGATGTGATTACCGATCTCGATCCGCTATTTTTCGAAGCCTACAAGATGGGGAAGCTGGTGATGGGCGACGAGGGAGGCGACTACCCGAAAAGCCTGGATATTCTGCGCAAAGGCATGATCCACAATCCCACCAATTGGGATATTCCGTATTTGGGCATCTACAACACCGTCTGGCAGATGAACGACTACCGCCAGGCCCGTTTTTTTGCCCGCATGGCCTCGCGCATTCCCGGCCGTCCGGACTTTATTGCCCGCATGGTGGAATACGTCGAGCGCCGCCAGGGGCGCCTCGAGATCGCTTATCGCCTGAATCTGCAATACCTTCTTCAATATATGGACGAGGGAAAAGAATACGAAGCCAAACTCATGGCCAAGCGTTTCATCGTCGTTCTTGACAGATGGAATAAGGAAAAGCTGATCGAAAACGCCCGCCACTTCATCAAACTCGAAGGGCGCGATCCCACATCGCTTCAAGAGCTGGTTCATTCTCCATCCTGGGTGCCCTATAAGGCGCCCACAATGGAGCATCTCAATGAAATTATTCAGGCCGAACGGGCCAAAGGCGGGCCGCTTGCTCCGCGTCTTGAATCCATTTACGAACGCTCCTTCGTTGAAATTCGAAGCGAACCTCCCGAGCCGAACGGGTATGTGTATCTTATTGTGCCGGAATTCATTCCGGGAGCAGCGGAAAGCGAAGAAACATCTGGCACGATCGTTGCCACGCGCGAGAATGCCGATTCCTTGCCAGAATCCCATTTTGGATATATTCTCAACGCAGCGGATATTGTGGATATTTTGCGCAATTATGTCTCCTCAATGAATATGCAATTGGCCAGTTTCCTCACGGCCAACAACCGCTACGCCAACAGCATGGAAGAGCTGATTTTCTGGATAAAAAACAAGCGGCTTCCCGCCACCCCGGAAGAAAATACCGAGGGCTTCAATTACCATGATCCTCTTGGGGGCGAGTTTATTTACGACCCGGAAAGCCGGATGCTTCACAGCACAACCGTGGAGAATCCGCCTCGACTTCGCGAGCCAATTGATTTTTACTAACCCATGCGGGGAATAGCCCCGGCGCCTCCTTGCGTTCCAAAGCGCGCCCGATCAATCGGCCGCCCGGCCCGCCAGGAAAAGGGGCGCTGTGCGCATTTTTCCTTGCCGCCGGCCAAACCTATTTCAGCGTCCCGCGGTCTTTTGAAATCGCCGGGGATGTTTTGCGGAGTCCGCCTGCGTGGCCATTGACCAGGTGACAGTCGAACTCATTGCGCGATGCCAGCAGGACTCACCCGGAGCCTTTGAAGAACTGTTTGCCCTTATTCAGGAGGACCTTTACCGGTGGATTTTCTCGCTGATCCGCAATACCGAGGACACCGAGGAACTCTTCCAGGAATGCTGTCTGCGGATTTACCGCCATCTTCCGCGGCTCAAGGAAGCCTCCAAATTTCCAGCCTGGGTTTCGCGGATTGTCGTCAACCAGGCCGCAACTCACTGGGGGCGCGCCGGAAGGCTCCGAACCGCCTCGCTTGATGAAACTTATCCCGATGAGGAGGAAGATGGCCCGCCAATCGTTCAGCCGACAGCCACGGACGAAAACCCGCGAGAAGCCGCTTACCGGCGCGAGGTCTTCGACGAGGTTAACGAGGCCATCCAACAACTTCCCGCCCGCCAGCGAATGGCCGTTTTGCTCTTCGACGTCGAGAATTACTCCATCAAGGAAATCGCCGACGTCATGGAATGTTCGGAAGGCGCGGTAAAGTTCAACATCCACCAGGGACGCCGCAAATTGCGCGAATTGCTCGCGCACCATGTCGAGGGAGAGGGACAGCGGAAAGTGATCGAATGAGGGGCCGGTCGAGCGCGAATGCCCCCGCTGCGCAGGTAACTGCAAGGAGCGAATTTCAATGAACCGCCTGCCTAAGCCGATGCGAGACAAAGAAGCCGCCGAGGCCGGGCTGAATTCGGACCCGGGCTGGGAGCGTCTGCGTGTCTTGCTGCGCGAGTCCAACAACCCGCCCATGCCGGATGCGCAGCAGTTTGCCCGGATGCGCGGCCAGGTTCATCAACGCATCGCGCTCGAACGCCGCGCTCCGGCTGGCCGCCGTTTCCTTGAACAGATTATGCTTAGGATTCAGGCGCTGGGCAGCCGGATTGCCTTGGCGCGGGGAATTCAGATGGCTGCGGCAGCCGCCTGCGGAGCCTTGCTGGCGGTGGGCTTGCTGCGCCCGGGTGTCATCGGGTCTCATTTCGCCTCTTCTCCATCCGCGGAGGTCGCTTCCGCTGACCGTCCTGCGCACGCCCCTGTGATCGGAGAAAAACAGAGCTCGGAGCTGGCCGCGCTCGATCCTTCCCGGATTGGCTCCAAATCGGCCATTTCGACCGCTCGCGAAGGGTCTGCCCTTGAGACAACCGTGCAACCCAACGAAACGGCCGCCTCGCGCAAACTCGCCACGGAACGCGCCGTAGCCAGCGCCAGCGCCATGATGCCGGCCACAACGGCCGCGGATCAGCAAATTGTAAAATCCGCAAAACAACCCGGATCAGAAAACGACATCCTTGATGTGGCTGGCGCCGTGTCGTCTGCCATGAATCCGCTCAGCCCGGTGGAAAAACGCTCCGAGGCCGGATCGGTCCTCACCGCCGCTGTGGCGGTTCCCAATTCCGACAAAGCTTCCGGAGGCAAATCCGCCGATGTGATGGAGGCGATTCTCCGCCTGAAAACCAGCCTGTATCTCAATGGCGATGATCGTTATTGGGGGGATGTGCAGCGCGTCGAGGCCGCTGTGGCCGACGTGATTGAACGCACTTCCGGGACCGCCTCTGGCGACAGCGACAACATTACGGGCGCCATCCGTCTCTTTACAAAAGCCGAAAAGGCCCTCCAGGAAAAACGCTATGGCGAGGCGGCCACAATCTACGGCCAGGTGACGGTAAGAATGCCAGATACTCACTGGGCTTTCCTGGCGCATTATCAACTGGCCAACATCTGGTTTGAGCACTACAGCGATTTCGGCTCGGCGCTGAAGGAATACACCTTCTGTTTGGAAAATTATCCGCGCCACTTTATTTCCGACGACAAACTCAGCCTCATTCACTCGCGTGTGGATCTGCTGACCAAGAGCTCCGAAAACGATTGGGAGGCCCTGGCCCTATATCGCGAGGCGCAAAAGAGCGGACCGGAAGTGGCCGCTTTGCGCCTGCTTGACCTCCTGGACCGCTATCCCACCAGCCCGTTGGCGGGCGAGGCGGCGCGCAAACTGGCCGATCTGGCTGCCCGCGACACTGCCGGACAACAGGTCCCCATCGACCGTGTTATGGATTCGCTCCAGCGCACTCTTCAGAAGGATCCCAACTCTATACAGGCCGCTTCCGTGCAGTTTGCCATTGCGGACATCTTTGATCGGCGGCTCAATAACGTTCCAGCCGCGGCCATGCTCTTCAACCGCGTGCTGGAGATGAACCCGTCGCCCGAACTGGTGGCGCAGGCGCGAGAACGCGTGCAAGACATCTATCGTCAACGGGCCATCACTCCAACGCCCTGATTGTCCTCCCCTCCAGGGTCCGTGCCCATTACTTCTCGATTCAATTGCCCCGGACGCGCGCATGATCGCGTGTGCAAAGGGGTATTTTTTTCTTTTTGCCCGGCATCGTTGTTCCGGGCCGTCTTGATTTTGACCCTGTGCGCAATCTCCGCCGCGCCCATACCGGGCGTTGCCTTGCCGCTTCTTGGCCGAAATGCCGGCATCCCAATCCAGGTCCGCTGGATGGACGGCGGCACCAGCCCTCTCCTTCTAGCGGATTTCTCTTTCGAGACAATCGACCGCATTCCACCCTCCGCGCTGGATGTCCGCCTTGCGGATGTTCGCAGGTCGCTGGGGGCGGAACTGTCATTGCCTGTCTTGCGCGCTTTTGCCAGCGCCGATGCCGCGGAGCCGCTGCAATTTCCCCTGCTTTTTATCGATTCCATTCAGTTTGGCGCCATGCAAGTTCAGCGCGTGGCGAGCGACGCGACTTCTACGCGCTACTTTTCTCTTGGCGCGGCGTCGCGGCGCATCCCTTCGCCGCCCGATTGGTATTCCGCGTGGGATGATTCCCCCCTGTGGCGTCCTGCGGTTTTAGCGCCGGTCGATCCGCGCTGGAACACGCTGCCGGGCGCGGCGTGGCTCTGGACCTCTTCCGACTGGAAGCCGACGCTCGGCGAGGAAGTCCTTTTCCGCCAGCGATGGAAGCTTCCCGAGGGCAAGCGTGTGGTTCGCGCCGTGCTCCGCGTTGGGGCGGATCATCAAGTGAATGAATGCCGCATCAACGGGCAAATTCTTCCCTGGCGGAAACAGGTGCTTTCGGGCCGCGTTCTTCAGGCGTCGGTCGAGCGCATTCTCAAACCAGGCGAGAATCTGCTGGCGCTTTCTGTTAGCGCGCCGCCCGGAGGGGACATCGCCGCCGCCGGAGTTGCATGGACGCTGGAGATTACTCTGGCCGATCCGGAGCCAGAAGAATCCCAATCCTCCGCCGCCGCTGCCGCGCCCCGCTGTTTTCCCTTTAGCGTCCGCTTGGCGGATGGGTCATGGATTCCGGCCCAGCGCGTGCGGCTCGACGGCGGCCAAGTGGAAATCACACGCGAAGGAGATGGCAGCCGCCTGCAATTGGCGCGCCAGACCGTCCGCTGGATCGAGCAATGGCCTGGCAAGCGCCTGGGGGGGGCAGCGGGGGATGCTGATCCCTCCGCGCCAGGCCCCGGCGCGCCTGCCGCTTATGCAAGTTCCGCCGTTCCAGCCTCCTATGACGAGACAAATGAAACCGAGGGTCTGTGGACCACGGAAGGAACTTTTGTGCGAGGGCGTTTGGAGCGCTGGTTCCCCGATGCCGAGCGGCCTACTCTTTTGCGTTCGCTTGAAGGCGGGTGGACGGGCGACGCTCCTCGCGCCATCTCATCCAGCGAAACGGGCGCAATACGCGCTGTTTTGGTTTCTCCCTTGCCGGGCGAGGTGCGCTGGAATTTCCCCAAGAGCGAATTGGCGCGATATGTCCACCTCATGCTGCGCGATGGCTCGTTGTTCACCGGACTGATCGAGAAATCCAGCGCCTCGCGGCTGATTTTGACCCTTCCGGCGGGCGCGCGCCTGACGGTTCGCATCAGCGACATTTTATATATGGAATTTCCCGCCATGCCGGCCTTGCGGGCGCGCGGACGCCTCGAACGCCTCTTTGCGCGAGGCTCTTCCGCCAATTACCGCATTGGATTTTTGGGCGAAGTGCCATGCCGCGAAGGCCCCGGGTGCCCCGACTCGATCATTCCCGCCGTCGAGCGCGCCGCACAGGCGCTTGGCGCAGGCACGCGATGGCTTCAGCCCAACGACCTGCTGTCGCCAGAGATTTTCTCGCCCGAGCAATTTCCGATTCTCATCAATCTGGACCAATTCGAGGCGTATTATCATACGATTCGCCGCTCGGGCGACGGACACCAGGCCCTGCTCGAATACATTGCCCACGGTGGGATTCTGATCCACATTGCGCCGGGGACCCCATTTTCCTTTGGCCGCCAGGCGCTTGCGCGCCAGTGGTCGCTCGTGCCGCTCGGGGGCGCAATTAACCGCGCCTTGGGAATGGAGATTGGCGTTCCGGGCGGACCGCCGGTCGAGGGGCGCATTTTCGAGGTTCCGGACAATTCGCCAGTTCCCTTGGAGTTTGCGCGCGCGGCACCCGGCCGGTGGGCCGCCAATCTGCCCGAGAAAATCGCATTTCCGCCGACGTCCGATGCTCGTTTCCGTCCTGTTTCCCCCGTGGCGCAGCGAAAGGGCGCGGAACTGATTCCTCTTTATCGTTTGCGGCGTGGAACGAGCGATTACGGGCTGGCCGCGGCCATCGTGCGCATACCCAAAACGCAGGCGGGCGCGCGACCGTCCTATACCGTGTATCTTTCCTGGCCGCTGGCGCTCGGACGCAACGCACTCGGCGAAAGCCTGCTCCCTTCCCTCTTGCCCGACGTCCTCGACGCCATCGCACGCGATATGGAGATGCAAGAACGCTAACGCCCCCTTGCGCCGCCCCTAATTTCCACGCTAGACTTCCATGCGAATTGGGGCCGGAGAAGGCGAATTCAGAACCGCTTTCCTGTCATCCCTCCAGCCCTTTTTCCGTCTGAATTCCAGGGAATCCTCTTCACCCGCTTCCCGGCCTGTTTCGCGCCGCGCGTTTTCCCCGCTGTTTGCCTCTTCTTGATTCGGATTCTTTCATGTTCTCCCGCCTCGCAGTTCGTCATCCAATCGCCACCATCATGGCCTTTACGGCGGCCGTGCTGTTGGGTGCTGTTTCTTATCGCGAACTGGCCATTCAGCTTTTCCCAGACATCACGCTCCCGATGATGGTGATCTGGGTAAATAAAGATGGGTCCTCCACAGACCTGCTTGAGACCGTCACCAAGCCCATCGAGGGCCTCGTGGCGCAAATGCCCCGCGTCAAGCAGGTCAATTCCTATACACGAAAGGATCGGGCGCGTGTTTTTGTCGAGTTTGAATACGGCACGGACATGCGTTTCACTGTCATCGATGCCGAGGAGCGTCTGCAAAACTGGAGGCGGGCGCAGGACGATCCCCGGATTCGCCTTGGTATTTGGCCATTCACCACGGAGGACATGGCCAATGAATACATGGAACTGCATTTCCAGGTTCCTGAGCGCCGCTCGAAACTGACCAACGACCTTCTGGACCGGGTCGAACAACGCCTGAAGTCCATCCAGGGGGTTTCCGACGTCCAGATACGCGGTAGAGTATTTGATACAGTCCGCGTGGTGTTCGATCCGGACAAATTGAAATCTTATGGCCTGAATCTGGGTGATATAATTGGCCGCGTGGGCCAGGCTGCGGCCGAACAGCCCGATCTGGGGCGCATGGATACCACGACGGGCCATGTTTTTGTCCGAATTGGCGACCGAATCAATAATGTCGAGCAACTCGAACAGATTCCCGTGGACACCAAGGGAACAATCCGCCTGCGCGATGTGTCCGACATTGCGCGTGGCGGAACGCAGGATGAGTTTATCTTTCGCATTAACGGGTTTATGAGCATCGGCCTCGACCTGAGCAAAGAGGCCGGCGTGAACCTGATCGAGCTGGCCCACACCACGCGCGAGCAGATTGAAGAAATCAATAAAACCCTGCCCACAGGATACAAACTTATCATCAATCAGGATGCGGCGGAAATCATCGAAAAAACCTTGTCGCAGATGGGGTATCTGGCCTTGATGGGCGCGGTTCTCGCCGGACTGGTTCCGCTGTTCTTTCTGCGATCTTTCCGCATGGCCATCATTATTTTCCTCTCTGTTCCCATCTCGCTGATAACCACATTTAACCTGATGTATGCCTGCGGGCTGTCGATCAACATCCTGACAATTGTCGGCCTTGCGATTGGCGTCAGCATCCTCGTGGACAACTCGATTGTGGTGCTGGAGAACGGATTCCGTCTGGCGGAACGAGGCCTGCCTCCCAACGAAGCCGCCGAACGCGGAGGGCTTGAGGTAGGCCGCGCTTTGCTCGCTTCCACAGCCACAACTCTTGTTGTTTTCGTCCCGATCTTTTTCTCATCCGGGCCAATTCGCATCATCTTCCGCGAGGGTGGGCTGGCGGTTGCCTTCCCTCTGATTATTTCGCTGGTTGTGGCGCTGACGCTTGTGCCCGTGCTGACAGCACGCGCGCTTTCGCTGGCGGCTCCGGGGCATCAGGGGCCAATCGCGCGCTTTTTGGAGCGCTATGCATGGTCGCATCTGCGGCGGCTCTGGCCCTATAACCGCGGCGCAAAACATCGCCCCCGCGCGCTGGCCCGCGAGGCATATCGCGCCCTCCTCAAGCGTGTCTTGCGCAACCGCGGGCGGACGATTGCCATTATTGCCGGGTTGTGCATTTTTACCTACATTGAGCAGGGCGCTTCGCTGCGCCATTCCGTTTTCGACCAGCAGGCGCGCGAAGAATACATGAATTTCTTCCTGCAATACCCGCGCGGAACCAAACTCACGCAGGTGGATGCGGCTGTCAAAGTGGTGGAGAAACGTCTGTCCGAGCACGAAGCCATCGAGCGCTTCTGGACTTGGTTTAACGACGACCAGGCCTATTTCGGCATTCTTCTCAAGCCGTATGACAAACGGCCGGGGCGCCTGGCCATGCAGGAATTCCGCTCGAAGATATTCGACTATATTGGACCTGTTCCCGGCGGCATTCTCAGTTTCCAAAGCAAAACGGAACCGGTTTCGGACGCGCTTCCCATGACGGGCCAGGAGGGGCGCATCGAGCTGCGCGGCTCCGATCTTCCGGTGTTGATGGCGATGGCAGAGCGGCTGCGTCCGGCCCTGCTTACGATTCCCGACATCACCCAGGTGGAAGTGGAGGAATCGACAGACAATCCGGAAATGGACGTCAAACTCGACCGCGAACGTGCCGCTTTGTTCAACGTCGATTCGCGAACAGTGGCCCGCTATATCATGTCCACGCGATCGAGCGGAACGCTGTCCACGCTGAAACTCGAAGATGGCGAAAATCGCATCGATGTTGTTTTCGAGTTGGGCGGCGACACGCGCGAGACGGCCGACGACATCCGCAGCCTGCCGATTTACAGCTCGGTTGTTGGGGCCGTGCCGCTTTCAGAAGTGGCGCTGTTTCAGGAGAGTTTTACCAATACGCGTTTCAATCGCCAGAACCGCCAGCAATCGCTCAACCTGACGGTGCGCGTGCGCGATGGCGCCAACGTGTCGAAGGTGATCGAGCAGGCCCGCGATCTGGGGCTTTCAATGCCCAATCCGGGCGGCGCAAGCATCCTCACGGCCGGGCGCGAGCGCGAGCGCCATGAACGCGAAAATCAGGCCGCGTTCATGCTCAATCTCGGCATTCTTCTCGTCTTTATGGTCATGGCCTTCATCTTCGAGTCCTATTGGGTGCCGGCTGTGATCATGTGCTCCATTCCACTTATTTCCATCGGTGTTACATGGGCGCTCATTATTACCGACCAGCCGATGGATGATCTGGTGTGGTTTGGAATCCTGATGCTCGCCGGGCTTGTGGTGAATGCCCCAATTGTCATGCTCGACCTCTGCCAGACCTTCCGCAAGGAGCATGGATTCCGGCGTATTCGCGCGATTTTCCAGGCATGCGACCAGCGTCTGCGCCCGGTTTCCATGACGGTCCTGACCACGGTCATCGGGTTGCTGCCTTTGGCCGTGAAGCGGACCGAAGGCGGGCAATCCTCTGGCATGGCCATCACAATCATTGGCGGACTGCTCAGCAGCACAATCCTGACCCTGCTGGTGATCCCTTGCCTCTACTTGGCGTCGGAAGATGCCCTTCGGTTTGTCGCGCCGCCCTTTGTGTGGTCCGCCCGGCGCGCCGCATGGTTTTTTGGCAGGATCAACGCCGCGGCAACGTGGATGTTCGATCAATTCCCTGGCTGGCTATGGCGGCGGCGCTTATGGAGAGTCTGGCTGTGGCCTTGGTGGCTGTTGAAGGCAATTTGGTGGACGCTTCGGATGGCGTGGCGCGGAATCAAGGGCTTCTGGCGCGGCCTGCGTTGGACTCTCCGCACAACTCGCATCCTGATCGTCTGGTCCTGGAGGCTTGCAAAGCGCCTGCTGCGGCATCGTCCGCAAGGGGCGGGCACCGCGGGAATCCACGATATCAACCGCGAATTGCCCTCTCCGCTCTCGCTGGCGCGCCATCTGCCCGATTTTTCGCCCGATGCGCTGCCCGTTCAGGTGCAAAGCCTCTATGTCATGTATTCGCAATGGCGAGCGAAGGACTTGCTTCGCGTGGTGCCGTCGCGCCGCTACGCCATCGGGTGCCGTCCGCGCGGAGGATTTGAGGCGCTTCACGACCTGAATTTTACAATCGAGCCGGGGCTTTTTGGGCTGCTCGGTCCCAATGGCGCGGGTAAAACCACGCTCTTACGCTGCCTCGCGGGCCTGATCCGGCCGTCGGGGGGTGTGGTGAAGCTTTTGGGCGCTCCTTTGCGGGATCATCCCGAGGCCCTGACGCCGATGATCGGCTATCTTCCGCAATATCATGGCCAGTATGACCAGATGACCTTGCGGCAGTTCCTTGAGTATTTCCTGCTGCTGCGGCTGCGCGGACAGGGCGGCCGCATTGACCGTCGCCAACTGGACCGTGCTGTGGCCGCCGCCGCAGAAGAGGTTCATTTGACTGAGGTTATGGACGAACGCCTGGGCGCGTTTTCTGGCGGAATGCGCCAGCGCGCCGGACTGGCCCGCGTTCTGCTTGGAGCACCGCCTATACTGCTGGTGGACGAACCGACCGCCGGCCTGGATCCGCTTGAGCGCGTAAAAGTGCGCCTTTTGCTGGCGCAGCTGGCCCATACGCGCACCGTGGTGTTCTCCACGCATTTGGTTGAAGACCTCGAATTGTCATGCCGTTCGGTGGGGATCGTGCGCCAAGGGCGGCTTCTCTACACCGGAGCGCCTGGCGATCTTTTGGGCAAACTGCGCGGGCGGCTCTGGGAAGTCCCGGTGGAGGGTGGCGACGGGGAAGAAGCGCAGTCGCCCAAGTGGCGCGCGGGCATCGAGGCTTCGCTCTTCCGCGTGGTGCGGCCTGAGGGCCTGAGATGGCGTTGCGTGGCGAGCCATCGCCCCACGCCGGATTCGCTTCCCGCCGAGCCTCGCCTTGAAGACGCCTTCCTCAACCTTCTGAGGACCTGAAACCGGTTCCAGCCACTTTGACCGTGGCAGGAAAATGGGATTGGGATTGACTTTGCGCCCTCTCCCCGTGTCCATCTACTGCGGTGCTAACATGGTTAGGGCCGAATCCATAGAAAGCCTGCACCATAAGGCCTGAAATCGAACACCCTTGGAACACTTTTCACCTGAAAGATAGCCTCGGGAACGCATAATAAGGCCAACATCGTTTGGGGAAAGGGCAAAATACCAATGAAAGTCCTGGTTCTGAACTGCGGATCCTCCTCCGTAAAATTCCAACTTATTGAAACCAGTCTCGAAGCCATAGAAGCCGGAGCCGACCAGATGCTGGCCAAAGGCCAGGTCGAGAAAATTGGCATGGCTACTTCTGTAGTCATTTATCAAGCGGGCGACAAACCGGCCATTAAGGAATCCGCGACCATCCTCGAACATAAAACGGCCATCGACCGCATTTTGCACCTTTTGCAGCATCCCGAACACGGTGTTATCAAGGATAAGAAGGAAATCGACGCCGTCGGGCATCGCGTGGTTCATGGCGGCGAAAAGTTCTCGGGTTCGAAACTGATCAACCCTGAAATTCTCGAACAAATCCGCGAGTGCATTGACTTGGCGCCACTTCACAACCCGGCGAATATCAAGGGCTATGAGGTGGCCTTGCAGCTGCTTCCCGAAGCCCCGCACTGCGCGGTGTTCGATACGGCATTCCATCAGTCGATGCCACCACGCGCCTATCTTTACGGGCTTCCTTATGTCCTATACCAGCGTCATGCGATCCGCCGCTATGGATTCCACGGCACTTCGCACCGCTATTTGACCTTCCGCCTTGGGAAACTGCTCGGCGTGCCGCGCGACAAGGTGAACGCGATCACCATCCACTTGGGCAACGGATGCTCGATGGCTGCCGTGCGTGATGGCAAGTCGATCGACACCACAATGGGTTTTACGCCGCTTGAGGGTTTGCTAATGGGAACCCGCACGGGCGACCTCGATCCGGCCGTTTTGCTGCATATCATGGGCAAGGAAGAAATCGGCCCCTACGAGGTGAATACCCTCATCAACAAGCACTCGGGACTGCTCGGCATCAGCGGCGTCTCGAATGACATGCGCGAAGTGGTCAAGGCCAGCGAGGCAGGCAATGAACGCGCAAAATGGGCAGTCGAGGTTTTCTGCTATCGCGTGCAAAAATACATCGGCGCTTACATGACCGCGGTGGGCAAGGGGCTGCACGCCATTGCCTTTACGGGCGGAATTGGCGAAAATGCCGTGATTGTGCGCGACATGGTTTGCCGCGAACTCGACATCTTCGACATCCATGTGGACCCCAAGCGCAACGAGGAGATGATTCGCGGCAAAGAAGGGCCGATCTCGACGGATAAATCGAGATTCCCTGTCTATGTCATTCCCACCAACGAGGAAATGGTGATCGCACGCGACACGGTCCGCGCAGTGGAAGGCGTGATCTGAAATAGCGGAATTTCAGACCACGAAAAGCACGAAAATAACGAAAAGAAGAATAGGAAAAACGAAAATCTCCCAAATCTGCTCCATGTAAAAATGAAGCAGATTTGGGAGAGATTTTTACTTTTCATTCTTTTCGCGGCAGATGCTTTTTCTTATCTCATACCATTTTCCCGTAATTCTGTTCCCTGAATTTGCTCTGAAGGAGCAAAAGAAT
>CAYUNT010000054.1:0-23496 GCA_964446285.1 uncultured Candidatus Sumerlaeota bacterium
TGCTCCTTCAGAGCAAATTCAGGGAACAGAATTACGGGAAATTGGTATCAGGCGCCGTTTGGCCTCGGGATCGAGGGCGGGGCACGCAAGCAATCGCTGATAGGGCGTCTGGGGCGGAACGGCGGGCAACTGGGGCCGAAGGACCCTCGATCTGGACGAGATGGAAATCATGGTTGTGGCGCGCAAAACCGGCGATCCGTCGGCGTAAAGCCAAATCGAATCCTTTCCGGTGCATCGCGAAAATGGGACCGATGCGACGGATGGAACCTATGGGACGTTTGCAGGCGAATGGGAAAGCGCGCATTGCCGCGAAGAAGGAGAGCGGGCGTTACTCGCCGCGAATTGCAGAAATCACGGGCAAGATGCCCGTGCTCCTTATGTCGGCGTTTCCATGCAGGGAATTCCTATGAAGAAGACAGACTTATTGCTGCGGCGGCTCGATGAAATCGGCCATTCCCTGGCGCAGTCCGGGCATGGATTGGCGTTGATCGGACTCGGTTCGTGCGGGCGCGAACTCGAACGGCTCGATGACTATTCGGACCTCGATTTTTTTGCCATCGTCGAGGACGGCCACAAGCAGCGATACATCGATAATCTGGATTGGCTGAGCCGCATCGAACCGCTCGCCTACGCCTTCCAAAACACGCCCGATGGCCACAAAATCCTTTTCCGCGACGGCGTTTTTTGCGAATTCGCGGTGTTTGAGATTGCGGAATTGCGCCTCATCCCCTTCGCAGCCGGACGGATCGTGTGGAAGCGCCCCTTTGTGGAGGACTCGATCGCCATTCCCGCAGGCAGCGCCCTCGCCGCTCCCGCCGCCCGAACCGAAGACTGGCTTCTTGGCGAGGCGCTGACCAACTTATACGTCGGATTGTGCCGTTATCGAAGGGGCGAAAAACTTTCCGCGGCTCGATTCGTTCAGCAGTTCGCCGTGGATCGCCTGATCGAGTTGCATGAATTGAAAACGCCGGGCGATTCAACTGGCAAAGACCCTTTTTCCAGCGAGCGGCGGCTTGAGCGGCGGCATCCCGAATTGTCTTCGCTTTTGCCCCGGTTCGCGCAGGGATACCAGCGCACGCCCGAATCCGCCATCGCCATTCTCGATTATTTATCCGCCAATTTCGAAGTTAATGCGGCAATCGCTTCCGCGATTCGCGATTTATGCGCGCCAGCAAGCAGCGCCAGCCAGGCGGCCGGTCAATGGAGAAACCAAAACTGTCCCTGAGGCCCCGGCGCCAGCGACACTTGGAAGAACGTGAGTATCCGTCTCATTACCTCGTCACGCGTGGCCACACCCTGAATAGTCTCAAATCCAAATCCAAAAACGACCACATTGCCTGGGCGGGTTCCATAGGGGAACAAGCCTTCAAATTGGACGCCGGCCACCTTGCCGATGCTGTAATTCAGCGCTGCGATGCCGCCGCCTTCCGGGGAGACCACATCGGGCCAGTCCGCGAAATAAGAATCGCCCGTTCCATCATCGAATCCAAAACTCATACCCTGGAAGATGCTGTCTTGCACTCCGTCCACTGTGTAATCTTTTGAATCATCGGTTTTATACGACTCCTTGAGATAATTGCGGCAAAAGGAACGCCCATAGCCAAGGCTGTCAAGGTCCCAGGTAATTTCCGCGCCCGAGGCGAAAAGGCGTCCTCCGCCGTTGAGATAGGATGACACAAGCGGCTGTTCCTGATAGTCAAATGGGTTGTAAACCGCCTGGCCCTGGTAGGTGCCTTCTTCGCCAAGAACCCACAGCACAGCTTTGTAGTTGGGCAGCCATACCGATTGGTCGATAACAGACTCATTGGCGCAGGTGTCAAAGGGCGCGCCATAGACAAACACAGATTGTCCAAAACGGGCGGCCCAGGCATGAACGGCCGGGCGGTCTGCAAAGGGCTTGTCGAGGCCATCCACAATCAGCACTCGCTGCCTGCCGCGTTCGCCGATCATCACGCCGTAAGTGTCTGTGGTTCCTCCGAGCGTGCCGTTGATGGCCACGGATTGCAGATAGAAGTAATAGGCGCGCCCGGCATCGAGTCCAGCCACATTCCACGTGGCGGTGTCTTGGGAAAGACGCGATTCATCGGCCACTATCGACCAATTTTTCAGGTCCTGGCTCATCATCAGGCGAAATCCGGCCGTGGACGCTCCGCCCGTGACCCATCGCAGGCGCGCATTGGGCTGAGGATCGAAAAGCCCGGTCACGCTCAGCAGCGTGGGCGAAGGCGGGGCGTTGGGCTGCGCCGCCACTGTTTTAATGACGTAATTGTCCGGATCAACCTCGACTTTGACGGGGACTAGGGTTCCAACGGGAATCGTAAAGGATTGTGTGTCGCGATCGTTCCAGACGGTATATATGACCTTGCCCTCGAACTGATCCGAAATATGGATGTCGATTGGCATGATAAAAGGATCGGCATCCTGGGTCTGCCAAAGTGTTAGTTGAACAAAGTTGCCCTGCGCATTTGTGCCCGGCTGCCAGTCATATACGTAATTCGGCCGGCCGGAGCGATATACCCATTCCTGAAAGAAATAATCCAGGCTGGCGCCGTATAGCGCCTCGAATTCGGACTGGAGGTCCGCCGTAACAGCCGTGCCACCTTCGTGATGGCCCAGGAAATTCCGGCTGGCCTGGATGAAAATTTCATCACCCACAATGTGGCGGAGCATGTGCAG
The DNA here is from genome assembly GCA_964446285.1 of uncultured Candidatus Sumerlaeota bacterium. GTDB lineage: Bacteria > Sumerlaeota > Sumerlaeia > SLMS01 > CAYUNT01 > CAYUNT01. The sequence goes on from CAYUNT010000054.1 coordinate 2,677, forward strand.
AACAAAAGCGCCTTTTTGATAGACCAGAGAGTATTGGAAGGCATCCGCGTCCTGATAAACGAGGGCGGCGTCACTCAACGCATTATACCAGCCATTGGCATAATTCGCATAAGCTTGGCTGCCTTCTTTATATTCCTGAAACAACGCCTCGCAATAGGTTGCGTATCCCTCCTGGATCCAGACGTGATTGAAGTTGCGGCACGTAACGAAATCCCCGAACCATTGATGGGCCAGTTCATGGATATTGATCCAGCTCAGACCGCCCGGGCTTAGGCGTCCGCCGCCCAGGCTTGTGCAGGTCTGATGCTCCATGCCCGAGGCATTAAATGAGGCCGTGACATATTTTTCATCCAGGAAAGGATACTCCCGGAAGGTTCTGGCGAAAAATCGCATGGCTTCGAGCGTTCCGCTTACTGCGTCCCCCTCCGCCGCCTGGTTTTCCGGGTAGATGTAATGACCTACTGGCATCTTTTTTCTTTCATCAAGCGATGTGTAAGTGCCAGGCACATACAAATAGTTGGCAAGGGCGACCGAAACGCCGTATGTTGAAATCGGATACGACTCGCGCCAGTTCCAGCGCAGAACCTCGCACTTGCCTGGACAGCAAACTTGCACCACTCTCAGCAAATTTCCATTGGATACCGTTGTTACACCATATTCGATGCCATCAACTACATAATAACAGGGGCATTCAATTTGCATGTCCACGAGCGCTTTGTCATCGGGCGTGTCCTTGCAGGGCCACCAGGTGCGTGCTCCATAGGGCTGGCTGAATGAGTAGATTACCGGGTGACTCGTGGCATGATATCCCTGGACGTAGGCAACTCCAAATGGCCCGGAAACGGTGGCTTTGGGAATGCCTCCATACGTCACGTGTATATTAAACATGTCTCCTTGGTGCATGGCCTCCGGAAACGTGGCGATGACCCATCGATTGGTATAGTCTTTGACAAATGGAATAGCCTGCGGGGGATTGCCGCCATCGTCCACCGCGCTAACCTGGAATGCTCCGTCGTTGTAGTTGAAGTCCAGAGCCACCTCGCTCAAGGCATAGGCTGTCACCTGTGCCGTCATGGTCATTTCACCTTGAATCGCTGTGCTCGTCATGCTGGCAACAATGTGTTTTATATCATAATGAATCACGTCATAGCCGTCCTGGCTTGGGTGCTTGGAAGGCTGGACCATGCGTTCACGTGGACCGTCGGCGAACGTTTGCGCGAAATGAATCTCCTCGGTGACGCTTCGCAGCGTGAAAATCTCGAAGCCGTTCCCGAGCCAGGGCAATTCCGTCGCGGAAATGATTTCCAGCGTGTTCACCCCTTCCACCAGGACATTCCGAGGCAGAAGATAGACCCAGCCGTCCTGGCGAGGAACAGCCTGGAAATCCACATACATGTCGTTGATCCGAAGGCGCGGCGGCGGCGAATCCCACGCGTCCGAACAGAACAAATGAATCGCGTGGCTGTCATCGCGCCGCAGCGATTTGGATTCCACTTTAAACTGGATATTCAGCGTTCCCGAACTTTCCGATACCAAGGCCCCCGAAACAGGGCATGGCGCCGCTGTTCCCTTGGCGCTGCCCGGCCCATCTGCGACTTGCGGCTGATCCAGCGAGCAGCGAACCACCCATCGCCGCCCTTCTGGAGTAATTGGGTTGCCCACGGCGAACTCCCCAAGAAGGATTAGGGCAATCAGGCATATCCCGATTCGAACAAAATGGCCTCGCGTCATGGTCACGCCACCCTTTTTCGGTCGTGCCGCTCTTTCAAATAGGCCTCTGCGGCTTGGTCCCCCCGCGACTGCCGAAACATGCCGGCGGCAATCGCCTAAACCTTGATGAAGATTTTCTTGCGATAAAGAATTGTCATCAACCCCAGCCAGATGAGCACGTAAGCGGTTCCGTAAGCGGCTGAACTCACATAAGGCCCCTCGAGAGGCTCAATCCAGCTTCTAAACCCATGAGTATAAACCCAGGTTTTCAAAAAGACAACTTTATCGCCCGATTTCCAATGAATCCAGATGGTTGTGTATGCCATGGCGCTTGCGCCCACATACGCCGCAATGGCGTTCGTGCCATAGACCACGAAGGGCTTCGACCATGCCTTGTAGCCTTTGACGTCGATGATCCAGTAGCAAACCCCAAGCGTGAGCATGGCCCAGCCGCTCGTGTGCAGCACGTAGGAAGAGGTCCAGAGGTTTTTATTGTAAGGGAAATCATAGCGCCAAAGTGCCCCGAGCACCAGGAGGAAAAAACCCGCTGTGGCAAGCCCCGCCACCTTTTCATTGCCATCGGTGTCGCGCCGCCGCAGCCAGTGGCCGGCCAGAACGCCACTCAGCGTCGTGGAGATAGCGGGCAAGGTGCTCAGAAGCCCTTCCGGATCGTGGCCCATGCCGGTTTTTTCATCAAAATGATAGCACCGCTGCCCGAAAACGAAGTTGTCGAGCCAGGAAGCGAGATTGCCATTCATATCGAGCACGCCCGCCCCGTAGCCGGGCACGGGAACAAATTTCATTAGCGCGTAATAGAGCAAAAGAAGCCCGACTGCCCAGGCAGCTTGTTCGCGCCAGCTGGATCCGAGCATAATGAACGCGGTGAAGAAATAGCAGAGGGCGATTCGCTGCAAAACTCCAGCAAAACGATAATGCTCAACCCACGGCGCCGCTTTGAAGATAATCAGCTGCAATCCCAAGCCCAGCGCCAGCAGAAGGATTGTCCGCCGGTAAATCTGCGGGACAAGTTCCTCGAATGCGCCGTCCTGGCCCATGCGCCGCGCAAAACTGAAGGTCATCGAAACCCCAACAATGAATAGAAAGAAGGGAAAGATCAGGTCCGTGGCCGTGCAGCCATGCCATTCCGCGTGGTTAAGCGGCGCGAATACATGGCCCCAATCCCCGGCGTTATTGACGAGGATCATGGCGGCGATCGTCATTCCGCGAAAGGCGTCAAGCGAGAGCAGACGCCCGGGCTTGGCGGGCACCGCGCCGGAAGCCGCGGGAACGGATGCAGCCGCGGAAGAAGTGGGGGAGGGAGTGGGTTTTGACATTGTGCTTGAATTGCGCCTCCTTACGAAATCGGCCGCCGGGAAGAATTGATAATTTCGCCAGCCAGGACTGACTTTTTTCGCGCGGTTCCGCGCCAGGAGCGGAGAACAAACACTATTGTGGAGGATTGGCAAAATACAGCCGGGGCGCTTGTGCTTTGCCTTGCGCTATAACAAGACGCTGCCATTTTCGCGACCCGCAGGCGGACAATACGAAACATGCCTTTTGAGGTCCAGACGAATCCTTCGGACGCAGGACTCAGGCGATCCGCTTCGCATTTTTGCAGGGTGCGGGTTTCCGGATGGGGCAAAAATCTTCAGATTTCCCTTGAATCGGGTTCCCTGATAAAGTCGAAATTCCCAACCCATCGGGGGCCAGTTTCCTCCTGTGGGTTGTGTGTGGCATAATGGCGAATACTCCATTATGTCCTGATCGCGGGGATTCCCGCCTATCTCGCCAGAGGTGATACTCATGGATGCCGCCGCCTGCAAAAGCAAAGCCCTGAAACTCTGGGTGGAGGAAGCCACTCGCCTGTGCAAACCTGCGCGGGTTCATTGGTGCGACGGTTCAGATGCCGAATACGAAATGCTGTGCAAAGAATTGGTCCGGCAAGGCACATTCACGCAGCTGAATGACAAACTGCGCCCGAACTGCTTTCTGGCTCGCTCTCACGCCAGCGACGTAGCCCGCGTGGAGGACCGCACATACATTTGTGCTCCGACGAAAGAAGAAGCGGGTCCGACGAACAACTGGACCGAACCTGGCGAGATGCTGACGCGTCTGAAAGGCTTTTTCAACGGCTCGATGGAAGGCCGCACGCTCTATGTGATCCCCTTCTGTATGGGGCCGCTCGATTCGCCCATCGCGAAAATCGGCGTCGAAATCACTGATTCCGCTTACGTCGTCGTGAACATGCGGATCATGACGCGCATGGGCAAGGCCGTGCTCGACCGCATCACGGACAACAACTTCATCCCATGCATGCATTCGGTGGGAGCGCCGCTCAAGCCGGGCCAGCCGGACGCCACTTGGCCCTGCGAACCCGATCCCGCCAAGAAATACATCGTCCACTTCCCCGACCCACCGGCGATCTGGTCTTACGGCTCCGGATACGGCGGCAACGCGCTTCTCGGCAAAAAATGCCTGGCTCTGCGCATCGCTTCTGTGGTGGCGCGGCGCGAGGGATGGCTGGCCGAACACATGCTCGTGCTGAGCCTCACCTCGCCCGAGGGCAAAAAATACTATATTACAGCGGCGTTTCCGAGCGCCTGCGGCAAGACGAATCTGGCCATGATGCTGCCGACGCTGCCGGGCTGGAAGGTGCGATGCCTGGGCGACGACATCGCCTGGCTGCGAATCGGGCCGGATGGACGCCTCTTCGCCATGAACCCGGAAATCGGATTCTTTGGCGTTGCGCCGGGCACCTCAGCGCAAACGAACCCGAATGCGATGGCGTCAATCCAGAAGAACTCGATCTTCACGAACGTGGCGCTCACGCCCGAAGGCGATGTGTGGTGGGAAGGCATGGGCGTGGATGCGCCCGCAAAGGCCATTTCCTGGGAGAATCAGGAATGGACGCCCGGATGCGGACGCGTGGCGGCGCATCCCAACTCGCGCTTCACGGCTCCGGCCAAGCAGTGCCCGGTCATTGATCCGGATTGGGAAAACCCGGCGGGCGTGCCGATTTCCGCGATTCTGTTCGGCGGACGGCGTCCCTCGACAATTCCGCTCGTGAACGAAGCCTTCAGCTGGGAACACGGCGTTTTCATGGGATCCTCGTGCGGGTCCGAAACGACGTCCGCGGCGCTCGGCAAGGCCGGCGTCCTGCGGCGCGATCCGTTCGCCATGCTGCCCTTCTGCGGATACAATATGGCCGACTATTTCGCGCACTGGCTGTCGATGCCCGAGCGCACGGACCGCGCCAAACTGCCGAAAATCTACTTCGTGAACTGGTTCCGCAAAGATGCGGCGGGCCGGTGGTTGTGGCCGGGCTACGGCGAAAACAGCCGAGTTCTCAAATGGGTATGCGAACGCGTGGAGGGTACCGCCCGTGCGCAAACGACGCCGATCGGAAATCTCCCGGCTGAAGACGCGCTCGACCTGAGCGGACTCGACATCAGCCGAGAGGATGTGAAGGCGCTGCTTGCGGTGGACGCGGAAGGTTGGAAGGCCGAGGCTGCGAATATCGGCGAGTATTACGCGAAATTCGGCGACCGCCTGCCCAAGGCGCTTTGGCGCGAGCTCGAACAGCTGCGCAGCCGCCTTGAAACCGGGAAAGCCTGACGCTTCTTGGTTTCTGCCGCAAAATCGCATCATATTGCCCTTGCAAAGTTGAATCGCTGGCAAGGAGAATAGAGTTTCTAGCGCGGGGATGAATGCGCCGTACAAGGCGCGCAATCTCCGCGAAAGGTGAAGCAGGAATTCCGCGGCAAGCGACGCGGGGCAAGGAAAAGCAGCCGCAGTTTCCTCAGAGAAAAGCGCCCCAAAGAACTTCCATCCCCAGGCTTTTGCCGGGCGAAGTGGCGCGCAAAAACGAACGTCAATCTGCAAGGAGCGCACGTATATGTTCACCGTAGCCGTTCTCGGAGCCTCAGGAGCAGTCGGACGGGAAATGCTCAATGTTCTGGAGCGCCATGAATTTCCCATCAAAGAAATCCGATTTCTGGCCTCTTCGCGCAGCGCGGGGAAAAAATTGCTCTTCCGCGGCCAACTGCACGAGGTGAAGGAAGTGGCCCCCGAGCATTTCGAAGGCGCGCAGATCGGGCTTTTCAGTCCGGGCGCGAGTGTCTCGAAAAAATGGGCGCCCGTCGCCGCGGAAAAAGGCTGCATGGTGATCGACAACACGAGCGCGTTCCGCATGGATGCAGACATTCCGCTCGTCGTGCCCGAGGTGAACCCGCAGGCGCTTTCTTCGATTCCGCGGCGGATCATCTCGAATCCGAACTGTTCCACGATCCAGATGGTCGTGGCGCTTAAACCGCTGCACGACGCGGCCAAACTCCGCCGCATCGTTGTTGCGACCTATCAATCGACTTCGGGCAAGGGCCAGCTTGCGATGGAGCAACTGACCCAGGAATCGTATGCCCTGCTTCACGGCGACGACGAAGCGCCGATCATCCCCTCGACGGTGAATGGCCTTCCCGCGCCCTTCCCGCATCAGATTGCGTTCAATTGCCTGCCTCACATCGATTCCTTCCTCGATAACGGCTACACGAAGGAAGAGATGAAGATGGTGAACGAGACTCGCAAAATTATGTGCGACGACTCGATTCGCGTTACGGCCACCACGGTGCGCGTGCCGGTGTATCGCGGCCACAGCGAGGCTGTGAACGCCGAATTCCACAAGAAATTGACCGCCGCGCAGGCGCGCGAATTGCTCGCCAAGGCGCCGGGTGTCGTCGTGATCGACGATCCGAAAAACAACGCCTATCCGCTTGCGATTTACGCCGAGGACAAAGAGCCGGTGTTCGTCGGACGCATTCGCGAGGACATTTCGTGCGAGAATGCCCTCGACTTATGGGTTGTTGCGGACAATCTGCTAAAGGGTGCGGCGCTCAACGCCGTGCAAATAGCCGAAGTCCTGGTGCAAAAGGGAATCGTGCGGGCCTGAGCGGCGAAGCAGAGGCCCCCAACGGCGTCGGCGAGAATGTAAGGCGGATTCCCGTGGCACTAGAAAGCGGGGTTCGCTTGTGGATTCTGACAGCAAAATCGATCTGGCGATTGCAGCCGCGCGAGAGGCGCGCGGGCGGGCCTATGCTCCGTATTCCAAATTCCGCGTCGGGGCGGCGATACTCGACGATCGCGGCGACATTTTTGAAGTGTGCAACTTCGAAAACGCTTCATATGGCCTGACGATGTGCGCCGAACGCGTGGCAATAGGGCGCTTGGTGGCGTCGGGGGGCGGCAAGCCGCTTGTGTGCGTGATTATGGGGCCGGACGACGATCCGTTGTATCCGTGCGGGGCGTGCCGCCAGGTGCTCGCGGAATTCAATCCGGATATGAAGATTGTCTGTGTGGGCGAATCGGGAAGGCGCAAGGTCTGCAGGCTGGGCGAGCTTCTTCCTGAAATGTTTGTATTGCGCGCACCGGAAAATAAGTGAGCGAGCGCCGCGTAGATTCGTCCCAATCGGCCAATAGGAACGATCTGCCAGCCGCCTCAGAAAAAGGGGATTGAAGGTCATGCGAAATAACCGGCTTCATCGTGCCATTCACCCCAAGGCGACGATGTCCCGCCTCCCAAAATCCATTGGGCTTGGGCCGCGATTCCTTGCGATTGCCGCTATTTTGTTGGGGTTGCTTGGATTCTGGCCTTTGGCTGCGTCGGCCATCATCACGATTCAATCGCCCGTAATCGCCGGGCCGAATGTCACAACGCCTTACGAAGAACTCGCCGTGGCGGTTGGCCCTTTTGGCAGCACAATCGCCGGACGGCTGGCCTATGCGTATGTGGCCGTCACCGGCGGAAAATCCCGCATCTACGTCACGTATGAAACCGCCGCCGGATCGAGCGTATTCGCCACGCCGGTCAAGGTCTCGAACGGCCTCGGCGACGACCGCGCGCCCTCCGTTGCGCTGAGCGCCGCGGGAGGAATTTACGTAACCTGGTCGGGTGTGGATTCCGCCGGAGTGAAGCAGATTTTCTATGCCCGCCTGGATGCAAACCTCGCCATCACACGCGGTCCCATCCAATTGACCAAAGGTTATCAGATCGACAGCGATCAGCCGCGCATTGCCGTTGTGGCCGCCGGAAGCCGCCATTTTCCTTACATCGCGTATCGCGGCCCGAACCCCACCTATCAATACAGCAATCCCCTCAATATCTACCTCCTCAAGCCCGATCTGAATGGCAATCTCCTTCCGCCTGAACAATACACGGTTAACCTGGAAAGTTACCGCAATCTGAGCGACCCAAGCGGCGCAAGCCCCTCCAACCAATCCGAGCAGTATCCCGACATCGCGCTCATTCCCGAAACCGGCGTTTCAGGGCAATCATTTGGCGTGCGCGGCGCTGTCGTTTGGGAAGACGCTGATAATCAGCAAATAAAATGTTCGTGGATCATTTCGACCTCAGTCGCGCCCGGTTCCGGCCCGCCTCCCATCGGGCATTCGGACCCGCAGGTGGTTATTCCATCGGCAAATCAGACGACCGTCGGAGGCGCGCGCCCGTCGTTCGACATCCAGCCCATGCCCGTGGCATTCACGGATGCGTTTGTTGGGCACCTCGCCTTTGTTAATCCGGCCAGCCAGGAAGTGTATTACGCGCAATTCAGCCCGTATTTGAACAATGCCACCATTCGCGCGCAATCGCTCGGGCTGGGCCAGTCGCTTTATTCGGGGCGTCCCAGCATCGTGGTCGATCCCGGAAACGCCAATGGGTCCACATCGCTTGCCTCCGTGCGGCGCGTTCACATTGGGATTTTCCAGGGAGCGAGTGCGCGCATTTATCTGACGCGCAATAATGGATACATTTACGAGGGATTTGGCTTCACGACGCTCGGAACCTCTATCAACCATCCCTGGGTGGACATCAAGTTCACAGACAGCGGCACAGTGCGGGCCTCCGCTGGATCGCTCAGCGCGGACGGTCCCAAATTCATTGCTCTGACCAAGGAAAAATCGAGCGACGAGACCTCATACCGGCTGCGTGTGGGATATTTTCTCAATTCCATTTCAAGACTGGATTACGTGCTTGCGAGCGAATCGGGACTGGCCGCGCCTTCTCCGACGCCGACGATCAGCCCCACGCCGAGTCCATCGCCTTCACCTTCGCCAAGCCCCACTCGTTCGCCAACTCCTACGCCGACGCCATCTCCGTCCCCCTCGCCGACGCGCTCGCCAACCCCGTCGCCGTCGCCGAGTCTGACTGCCTCCTGGACTCCGACGCCGTCGCCAAGTCCATCGCCCTCGAAGACGCGCACGCCGACTCCCACGCCCTCGCACACGCCGACGCCTTCGCCCACGCGCACTCCCACGCCGACTCCGAGTCCATCGCCGCTTCCGAGCGCGACGCCCAGCCCCTTGCCGACGCCTTCTCCAACTCCCACAACGGTTTTCCCGGCAGAACTCATTCGGGGATTGCTGGGGGCCGGGCCTCTCGATCCCGCGCGCCAGCCCGATGTGAACAGCGACGGCGTCACCGACATTGCGGACCTGATCGAACTGCTCAACGCCAAATAGTCAGCCGGAAGAGGAATTTTTACCGCAAAAGCGCAAAAAGGCGCGAAATGCATAGATTTGTCTGCATGGCCCGATTCACCTTTTATCAATTCCCCAAGATGCTGTGCCATATTGTTCTGGCCTGTGAAAAGGGGTGCAGGCAAATGGGATCAGAATCATCAACCTGCTCAAAGCAGGCTAAAATCCGAACGTGGAAAATCTTGGCGTTCGGAGGATAGGCACGTGCGGTTTCGGGAATCGCTCTTGCGGTGGGGGAGCGGGACAGTCATGCTCTGCGTCGCGCGAAATCGGCCTCACAAATACGCGAGGCCGCGATGTGTATTTAACCAAATGCATATCTTATGTGTATTTCGTGCAGATTTCGCGCGTATTTCGTAAGTATTTCGCGCCGTTGCCTGCTTTCTCCTTGCCTGCCTGGGCGGGCATTTCCGTGATGATGATTTCTGTGATTCCGCGTCATTTTTCTTCTTGTTTCTGAGGTGTTTCTTTTCCCATGCCCCCTCTCTTGCTCCGTGATTTCCTGCTCCAACCGCTGCTCGATCACTCGAAGGCGTTTGCGCGCCTGTGCGAATCCATTCAGTCCGGCGCGCGATGGATTGGCGTGCAGAATCTTCAGGGTTCCGCCACGGCCTACGCGCTGGCGGGGCTGCGGCGGCGATTCCCCGCGCGCCCGATTCTCGTCGTCACGCCTAATCTGGAACAGGCGGAGCAGACTTACGACGACCTGTTGTTTTTCCGCGTGCCGGAGGTGTTTCACTTTCCGAAATGGGAAACGCTTCCTTACGATGAGGAAGAGCCGCATCTGGAAATTCTGGCGAAGCACCTCGATGTGTTTTCCGCGCTCGGGGCGCTGCGGCGCGCGGGGGCGGACAAGGCCGATGCTTCAGAGCGGGCAAAAAACTCCATGCCCGCGCCGGTCATTGTCACATCCATCGACGCGCTTCTCCACAAGGTTCTTCCGCTGGGCGAAATCGAACGGCGCACGATGCGGCTCGAATGGGGCGCGCGCATCCCGCTCGAACGCTTGGCCGGGCGGCTTGCGGATGCCGGTTACGAACGCCAATCCGTCGTCGAGAGCCGCGGCGAATTCTCGGTGCGAGGCGGGATTGTGGATGTGTATCCGCCCAACGCGGATGCGCCGCTGCGCATTGACTTTTTTGGCGAGGAGATCGAGTCGATCCGCGAATTCGACGCCTCGACACAACGTTCGACCACCGACCTGGGTGCGGATGCTGCCATCGAAATCCCGCCCGCCAAACTCCGCGAGGGGATGTTCGACCTTCTTGCCTCGGGGCGCGAACTCTGCACGCTTCTCGACGCCCTGCCGCGCGAGACGCTGATCTTTCTCGATTCTCGCGAGCGTTTCGAGGCGCACGCCGGGCATTTTGCCGCCGCTGCGCAGCGCCAGTTCACCGAGGTAATGAACGAGCGCGCCGAATTGCCGCGGCCCGAGCGCCTGGTGCTTCCGATCAACGACCTCGCCGACGCCATCGAGGAGTTTCAGGTTCTTTCGCATTCGCTGCTGCCGCCCGATCCGGACCGCCCGAAAATCCCGCGATTCTCTTTTGATACGGGCGGATTTGGCGGCATTCCGACGGGACTTGATGCCTATCTCCCGATGATGCGCAAGCAGCAGGCAGAAGATTTTCAGGTGGTCGTCGTCTGCGACAACGAAGGCCAGGTGCAGCGTTTTGACGAGGTTTTGCGCGAACAGGCCCTTAGCGCGGTCTCTGTTTTTCCGGCCGATGAGGCGAAGGCCGCCTTTGAGCCTCGCCCGGCAGCGGAAGGCTATCGCGATATAATCCTCGCCACCGGCCTATTACATGCTGGTTTCTTTATCCCTGAAATTCGCGTCTCGTTTGTAACGGACCGCGAGGTGTTCGGCCGCTACAAACGCCGCCATACCTACCGGCGCCTTTACAAAGGCGCGCCCATCGCCGCCGCCGGAGACATACAGCGCGGCGATTATGTTGTTCACACCGAGAAAGGCATCGGGCGGTTCATCGGCATGAGGCGCCAGGAAATCGACGGCCGCCCGGTGGATTTGCTGGAAATTGAATATGCCGAAGGGAACAAACTCCTCGTTCCTGTCGAAAACATCCGCCTGGTGCAAAAATACTCTGGCACGGAATCCGCGCCGCCCGCGCTCGACCGCCTTGGATCGGGAAAATGGCTGCGCCGGCGTCATAAAGCGAGCGAAGACATCGAGAAAATGGCGAAGGAGTTGCTCGAGCTTTACGCGCGCCGCGAAGTTGCCGAGCGGGTCGCCTTCGGTCCGGACAAAGCCGCCCAGGCCGAATTCGAGGCGTCGTTCCTCTACCGCGAAACGCCCGATCAGCTGGCGGCGATCCAGCAAGTTAAGAGCGACATGGAACGCGACCGTCCCATGGACCGCCTTGTTTGCGGCGACGTCGGCTATGGCAAAACCGAGGTGGCCATTCGCGCGATTTTCAAGTGCGTGACGGAAGGGCGGCAGGCGGCGATTCTTGTTCCGACAACGATTCTCGCCCTCCAGCACTACAACACATTTGTCGAGCGGTTCGCCGAGTATCCCGTGCGCGTCGAAATGCTTTCGCGCTTCAAATCCGCCAAGGAACAAAAGGAAATCGTCAAGGGCCTGGGCGACGGCTCTGTGCATGTGGTTGTAGGCACGCACCGCCTGCTTTCGAAAGACATCGTGTTCACCGATCTCGGCTTGGTTGTGATCGACGAAGAGCAGCGTTTTGGCGTCAAACACAAGGAACGCCTGAAGGAATTGCGCACAAGCGTGGACATTCTCACGCTCACGGCGACGCCCATCCCGCGCACGCTGCACATGGCGCTGTCGGGGTTGCGCGATCTTTCCGTCATCAACACGCCGCCGCCCGATCGCTACCCGATCAAGACGCGCATCATCCACTTCGAGAAAGAGCAAATCGCCGAAGCGCTCCTGCGCGAACTCAACCGCGGCGGGCAGGTGTATTTCGTCCACAACCGCATCCACAACATTCACGAAATCCTAGAGCAGATAAGGAAAATCGTCCCGCACGCGCGCATCGCCGTCGCGCACGGCCAACTGAGCGAAGACGAGCTCGAAGACATCATGCTGGATTTTATCGACCGCAAATACGACATCCTTCTCTCGACGACGATCATTGAAAACGGCCTGGATATTCAGAATTGCAATACAATCATCATCAATCGCGCGGATGCGTTCGGGCTGGCGCAGCTTTATCAATTGCGCGGGCGCGTCGGGCGCGAAAACCGCCGCGCCTACGCATATTTGATCGTTCCGAAAGGGCAGATGATTACTGAGCAGGCCGTCAAACGCCTCCAGGCCATCGAGGAATTCACTGAACTTGGCTCGGGATTCAACATCGCGTTGCGCGACATGGAAATCCGCGGCGTGGGCAATCTGCTCGGCACCAAGCAGCACGGAACGATCGACCAAATCGGATTCGAACTCTATTGCGAGATGCTTGAGGATACTGTGCGAAGTCTGCGCGGCGAAGAGGTGGTGCGGCTGGCCGACGTGGAAATCCGATGGCGCATCGAGGCCACTCTGCCGCACGACTACATCCCGGTCGAAAGCCAGCGCATCGCGTTCTACAAGCGGATCGCCGCCGCGCAAAGCATCGAGACGCTTGATGACATCGGCGCGGAACTCGAAGACCGCTATGGGGCGCGTCCGATGACGGTTGAAAATCTGTTGCAAATTGCGCGGTTGCGCGTGACGGCGGCGCGGCTGGGGCTTCATGCCGTGGCAGCTTCGGCATCGGGCATTGTGCGCCTGACTCCGGCTCCGGGCGCCGCGCCAGCCGCGGAATTGGCCGCGCTCCTGCGCGACGCCGCCCAATCCGCCGAAGTTCGCGAATGCAATTCCGTGCGCGCCGATGGCCCGGATGTTTTGGTGAGTTTGGCTCCCACTTCCGCCTCTGCTCCTTCCTCCGAACCCGCGCGTCTTGTGAACCTTCTGCGCCTTCTGCGGGCGCTGGACTGAGCGAATATATATGGAAATAATTATGCATACGCAGGGGCCAATGGCGTCACGAGTCCCTTCTCGCATTGTGATTTCTTCCTCCGGCATAGGTTTCCTGCAATGAACTCATCCCTTCTCCTGCTTCTTCAAAAAGCCTACGCGACGGGCTGGCTGGTGGCCGCGCCGATCGGGCCGGTGAATCTCGAAATCATTCGACGCTCGCTGCGCTATCGGCTCCTTGCCGGATTTCTCGTCGGGTGCGGGGCGTGTTGTGTGGACGCCACATATTTGTTTCTGTTTTCCGCCGGGATGGTCGAGATATTGCGCCTGCCTTTCGTGCGGGCGCTTGCGTTTTTGCTTGGGGGCGGATTTCTGGCGTGGCTTGGAATTCTAGCGCTGCTCGACGCGCGCAAATTCGCCCGCCAAATTCCGAATTCAAAGTCCGTAGATCGAGGGCAGATTGCTCGCACTCCTCTGCCTCAGACAGCGGGTGCGAATCCCGAAAAGGCGCCGAAAAATCCAAAGGAATCCGATGCGCGCGAAAATCCGGAAGGCCGGGCCGGCGGGGCGCCTGCCCAAACTCGCTCTCCGCTTCTTAAGTGCTACCTGGTGGGAATCGGCATGACAGCCACCAACCCAATGACCATTGCCTTTTGGTCCGCGCTATCGCTCGGGTTCGCGAATCTCAACCTGGGGCATCGTCTGGCAGCAAGCGCGTCCGTGCTGGCTGGGGCGATGTCGTGGATTTTGCTCCTGATGACGATGCTTGCCTTCGTGCGGCGCTGGGTCGGGCCGCGTCTGTTTGCTATTGTCAATCTGGCGGGCGGCGCCGTGGTTTTATACTTTGGGATGCGGTTTTTGTGGCAGGGGAGCGGGTTGGAAGTTTGGCTTTCCTCGCGCCTTTGAGCGCTGTGCACAGAAAATTTCGCAACAAAAAGTCCCATTCAACGTTAATACCGCATGAAACGCCGCCGCGTTTCGCAATTTGGGTTTGGTTTCAATGACGAAAAGGACCCAAGGGACATAAAGGACGAAAGGGGCCGGCATGCGAACGTCATTCTTCGGGAAACTGCGTGGTTATTTAGGCTCTCGGCGATTGGTGGCCCACTTTCTGGAAATCCTGATTCTGGCGACTCTTTTCACGCTCGCCCGCATGGTGTGCGTGTGGTTCGCGAAAGAGATGTTGCCGTCTTCCGCCGCTTATCTTCCCATGGGCGCTAGTTCCATCACAGGTCATTTATTTGAAGTTGAATTCGAGCTGTCTGTGCTGCCCGTTCTTATTGGTTTGGGGCCTGTGCTTCTTTTTTCGCGGATTTTCCGCCGGAAATCCTTGTTCCTAATCTTTTCACTGGGCCTGCCCGCTCTGATTCTGTTCATTGCACTATATACTAAATTCCTGCCTGTCGTCAGAATGGTGGAGGCCGACCGCGCCTATTTTCCGGAATTCAAGTCGTCCCTTTCGATTCCGGTTTCCATTTTCATCCCGATGTTGCGCATGCCGCTTCAAATGCTTCTGCCTTTTCTGGCGGGGCTGTATTGCGCGCGCAACGGCTTTCGGATTTGGAAATTCGCCCTGGGATTTTTAGCGGTTGGATGGCTTTTAGAGGCGGCTTTCTATGGAATCTCTGTCAATTGGCTCTCCATGACAATCGAGCCACCTTTATTTCTGGGCGTGGCGATGGCCGCCTTGCGCCTGCCGCTCCAGCGCGCCGCCTTTGAGAGGCTGTTCGGAGCGCCGCTCGCCGCCATGCCCGCAGAGGAGCCGCGTTCCTGCGATGTTGTGCTGTCGTCTGTTTTTGGGCATGTGGCGTTTTTTCTTTTTCTGGCGCTATGCGTCTTTTTTGGATTTTTCGGGCACTTCGAGCGAAAAGCCATGCGTGTTCTGCAATATGGGCCGGAGGTTCGCTATCGAAGCCCCGCGTTGGTGAATGCCTATCCTGCTCTTAAGGCACATTTTACCCGAAGTACTTCGGCGGAAATTCCGATTCGCAAAAACCTTGCGCAAGGATTTCCCATTTCTCCCCAGTCGTTCGCTGGCGAAGCGATGCCGGCCGTCTGCCTTCGGGAGTTCCTCAGCAAACTCAACTCCAGCGAGATGGAGGCGCAGTTCCAGGACGCCGAGCCATATTTTGCGGCGCTGGAAGGAGCCTCTCGCGCCGACTATTGCCTGTATCATGAGCCAGGCCGCCTCGTCCTGCCGAACTTTATCAATTTGCGCGAGTCGTCGCGCCTGCTGGCCATGCGTTCCGTCATGCGCATGAGCCAAGGGAGATTCGAGGAATCGCTGCATGACATCGATATCACTCTCAAAACAGGCTGGCTTCTCAACGAGGACGGCCAGACGCTTGTGACCTATATGGTGGGCACGGCCATTCGCGGGCTTGGCATTGGCGCTGCCGAGAATTATTTCTTGTATCAGCGAGACAATCCCCAGGCGCTCGCGCTGCTGGAAGCCCGCCTGCCGCAATGGAAACCTCTTTTGCGCCTCGAATTCGATTTCGAGAAGGTCCAGCGCGGAGAATTTGGATTCTGGCCCATTTCACCATTTTATGAAATTGCAATGCCGGGATTCATACGCGCACGAGCCGTTCATTACCATGAATGGGTGCGTTACGACTACCTTGTTCTCGCCATTGCATTGGAGAACTACAAGGCCGCACGGGGCGAGTATCCCGAGACGCTCGACGCCTTGCAGCCAGACTGGCTCGAACGGCTTCCGCTGGACCCCTACGAAGGCAAGCCGTATATTTACACGCGCGAGGGGGCGGAATACCGGCTGTCGTGCGCGTGGAAAAGCCCTCACTTCACTGTCGATGATTTTCCGCCGCGCGAAGCCAACAAGCATCTTCAGGGATTCCTAAATAGAGAGAAAAGGAACTCCAAATAAACCAAATTGATTGATGCGACAACGAAATGAACGCGAATTGCGATTTGTGGAATAGGGTGCTTTCTGTTGTTCTGCGTGGCGCAGGCATCGCTGGTGGCGGGGCTTGCGGAGCGGCGGAAATTCCATGCCCGCCGGGTGAAAAAGACGCCGCAAAATCCGCAACCAATAATGAAGCGGAAGAGTTGGCGCCCGCCAGGGAATTGGAGGGCGATGGCCTGGCCGATGAGGAATTGGCGAGGCGCGTTCATAAGGACCCGGACTGGTTTTTGCCGCTTTACCGCCGCTACTACGACCGGATTCTGAATTATTCCTACCGGCGCACGCAGGATAGGGAAACGGCGCAGGACCTGACTTCGCAGACGTTTCTGGCGGCGTTTGAATATCTGCGTCGCAAGCCTTACAGGGCGTCCGCGCGCGGGTATGAGACTTCCGCCGCGCCCGTTTCCGACTCTAATTCACGCAATGGATTCCGCGCTTGGCTGTATCGAATCGCCACAAACGCGCAAACGACGCACTGGCGCAAATCCGCGCGATGGCTTAGAAATCTGCCGGGGATTCGCGGACATTTCGGAGATCGCGTCCACGAGCCTTTCGCCCAGCGCTCGGAAGAGGACGAGCGCGCCTTCCGTGTGCGCAAGGCTCTCGGCTCGCTCCCGGAAAAGTATCGAGTCGTGGTTCAACTTCGATACGATGAAGAACTGACTTTTGAGGAAATTGGAGCGATTCTCGGCCTGGCCCAGGGGTCTGTGCGCAGCCGGATTTCGCGCGCGCTCGAATTAATGCGCAAACGTCTCACGAAGTCCGCGCGCCGTGATGGAGTGGGGGAGAAAAGAGAGGAAGAGGAGGAAAAACGCCGTGAATGATCTGGAACTCCTCCTGGCACGCTCGCGTCCGGCACCTGTTCACGCCCCGTTGCACCAGCGGCGTCTTGATGAAAAACTGCGCCGCAAAATCCGCGGCGCGGAACCGGAAATGTTGAATTTGCACACATATATGTCGATCTTGGCAGTTTGCGCGTTTTTGCTGATCGGTTTGGCTTATTTGCCGAAAAGGGAATTGGCCCTTCGCCTTCCCGAGCGCGAGCAGGTTCCTGGGCTTCCTCAAGTATATTCCCAATCCCAAGGCGGGATGATTCAAATTTCGTGGAGCGAGAAGAAAAGCGCCTCCATGCCGCTGGATTATGCCCAACTCCAAATTCGGCGGGAGTTTTGGAAATCAGAGTTATTTCCCGAGGACCGCCTTTCGCCCTAGGAGGTCCGCGCCCATTGTATTAGCGCAGCGCAACAAGGTCAGAACAAAATAAAAACGGGCGGATGGAAGTGAATCCATCCGCCCGCAGGTTAAGTTGCGCTAGAATCGCATGTCTGCGATTCACGTGATTTGGTTGCGATTAGAACATCATCCAATCGGCCACTGCAGTTGTGTAGGGCGCGCCGCCGCGGAGCAATCCGCCGGTTGAACTGGCTGCCGCATAGGAGGCGGCGGAAGGCAGAAGGAAGTCGGGATTGGACTGGCTGCGCCCGATCGTATAGGTGGTCGAGACGTAGGCCGGATCATCCGAGGGGCTTCCCGCACCGAGGTCGCCCACATTGGCGATGGCATTCGCGCCGGAGGTAACAACCGCCGTGAAGGTTTTCGCCACGGCCGGGCTGGCGCCAACTGTGGCGATGCTGTTGGTCATATTGGCATACGAATCGCCAGCACCCGAGAAGATCGAGTCGATTATCACGAATTGCTGGGCGTTATTATTGGCAGATTCGCCGGCATAGAAGGCATCCACATTGGTGGCAGCCAGGGTGTCATGGAACGTGCAGCGGGTGATTTGAATGTTCTGAATGACATCGCCGCTATCCGGCGTGGCTTCTTGCTCCGTAACGCTGTAAAGGCCGACTGTGGCCACATCTCCGGAGTTGCCAAATGCAACACGGCAATCCGTCCATTGGATTGTCGGGGTGCCGCCATAGAAGTCGGCGAGCGCGCTATTGGTTGTGTCGATGACATCGGTCTTTTTCATGCTCCATGAGCAGCCGGTGTCAGCGAAGAACTTGACGCCAACATCGGTGCCGTGGGCATCAAGACCAGTTTTTGCGATTAGCACGCGCCCGTTTGTGCCATCGATGTCAAGGGCTGAATAGTTGCCAAAAATCTGGACTCCCGCGCCACCGACGTTGGCGATGCAGGTGCCCTTGTCGATTTTGCAGACGGAGGCAGGGCCAGGAGACAGTGAGCCGCCGAACAGAACGGCGTCATCATAGCATCCGGTAAAAGTGCAATTCGAGAAGGTTGCATCGTTGTAGGAATTCACCTGAATCCAATCGTCGCCGACACCATTTGTTCCGGTGTAGGCAACATTGCCTTCTTGAGACGCCACGCCGTTCGAGCCATTGTTGAATGAGAACACGCAATTGGTGAAGATGAACTTGCCAGCGGCGCAGTTGATTCCGTCAGCGACGTTGTTGGCATAGGTCAGGCCTGTCTGCGGAATGAAGGCAATACCGTCGAAACTAATGGTTTCGGTCTGAGCGTTCGCGTTTGTTCCGGCCGTGATGGTCAGCATATAACGGCCGGTGGTCCAGGTAAGCACCAGAATTGGCTGGCCGGATTCGGCCACGAAACTGATGCTCTTGCCGGCATTGATTGTCCAGGTTGTCATGGCGGGCAGCACGATGGCGCCTTCTGTGCTGCGGAGGACGATTGTGTTGGTGGCATCAGCGCCGGCGTTGATCTGTGTGATGGCGTTTTCAATCGAGTTGGTAACGGCAGTGCCGCTAACGCCGGTCGTGGGGGCGACTGTAATGCTCAGCGGATACGCAAGCGCGGCCGCCAGGCAAAACACCACAGCGAAAAAGTAACGTTTTGGGGTCATTGGACGTCTTCTCCTTCTGAAATGTAATGGTGTATATCCCTTGTTCGGACCACCCAATTAGTAATATAGCGCTATTTCATGGCGCGGCGCAACCTTAAAAAATATCACATCGCCGCAATGCCATCTCCAAGGCCGCGCGATGTCCGAGGCGCTAGATTGAGTGGCGGACACAAAAATCTCGCCCCCGCCGCTGCCGCGCGGCACCCCGCTCTGCCTGATTCCTCGGGATGCGAAGGGCTTTTCATTGATGGCGGGGCGGCGTTGTGGGAATACCAAGGCGGCGGGAAGTGGGCAGAAGGGGAAAAGCGCCGGAAAAAGGCGGATTGTTTATAAATGAAACCCCGCGATGCATTCCCCACGATTCGAAGCGCGGACAATCCGCGTTTTCGGGAATGGTTTGCGGCGTTGCGCAAAGGCCGCGCCGTCGGGGACGGGCGTCCGCTGCTGGCCGTTCATGGCGAAAAGCTGCTGGCGGAGGCGCTAGCGGCAGGGTGGAAGGCATTGTTCGCCGCCGCGCGCGGCGCAGGCGCTTGGGCGGAGCGTTTGGGGCGGGATTCGCGTCTGGCGGGGGCGGAGCGAATGCTGCTCACAGAGCGGCTTTTCGAGAAATTGGCGGATGTGCCTTCGCCGCAAGAACCGTGCGCGATTGTCACTCCTCCGGATGGCTGGATGGAACCCGCTCAGACGGGCCGGCTGCCTGCGGGCCTCAAGCGGCTCGTGGTGGCGGATTCTTTGCAGGACCCCGGCAATTTGGGCGCGGCGCTTCGGTGCGCGAGGGCCTTTGGGTTTGAAGCGGTGGCCGCCACGCCCGGCACGGCATCGGCATTCTCGCCTAAAGTGCTTCGAGCCTCCGCCGGGGCGGTTTTTCACGTCCCGGTGTTTGCGGGGTTCGAGCCCCAGGCGCTCTCGAATGCGCTAAACAAGGGGAAATTCCAAATTGTGGTCCTCGACGCGCGCGGAGAACATCGGGTGGATGCGATGGAATGGCGCGAGCCGCTCGCGCTTGTGATCGGCAACGAAGCGCACGGCGCAAGCGAGGTTTGGAGTCATGCGCGCGCGTTTCGAGCCAGAATCCCAATGGAAGCCGGATGCGAATCGCTCAATGCAGGCGCGGCAGCGGCGATCGCGATGTTTTCGGTCGCAGCTGCAATTGCAGCGTTTTCGCCCGCGGCCGCGGCGAACGCACCGCGCCCTCGCGCATAGGAGTAATCTTCTGGGACCGCGAGGCTCCGCACTCGCTCTTCTGCGAACGCGCGCCCCTCGCGCATAGGAGCAATCTTCTGGGACCGCGAGGCTCCGCACTCGCTCTTCTGCGAACGCCCCCCCTCGCGCATAGGATTAAGCGCTTTTTCGCGCCAGAGAAGGGAGAAAGACACAATGGTCTATCCAATCGCCGGGAATTATTACAATTCTGTAGTGGACATTGCCTCCGCGCCCCGGAGCGCGGATATGCAGTCTCGCGCAGGGCTGGAAGAAATGGCGCTCAAACTTGAACGCAATACGCTGATTCTCCAAACGCTTCTGATGGTCCTTTTGGAAAAAAAGGTGATTCAGGAACCGGAATTCCGCGAGTGGCTGGCCTATGTGGACGGCCTGGACGGCGTGCGCGACGGACGCCTGCGCGAGGACAAACGCCCTCTCTTGTGTCCTCAATGCGGGCGCAACAGCCCGCGCGCTATTCCCAAGTGCATGTATTGCGGTCAGGATTTGGATGCGGATTTCCTTCAGCACCGTCCCGAAGCGCCAGGAGGGCAGAAGTGAGCGGGGAGTTGTGAGTTGTGGGTTGTGAGTTGTGAGCGAAGAAAAGGGCAGCGGAAAGGAGCAAGGGAGTTGTGAGTTGTGAGTGAAGAAGTGGTCAGTGGTCAGTGGTCGGTGCTTTGGGTTTCCGTG
>CAYUNT010000055.1:0-23253 GCA_964446285.1 uncultured Candidatus Sumerlaeota bacterium
CCTGAAGCAGGCTTTGCGCCCTATCCCCATCGTTTTCGAGGATTGCAGTCTGACCCCTTCTCTTCCCACTGCTCACTGCCCACTTCCCTCCGGCTCATTCTTTTTCTCACAACTCACAACCCACAACTCACAACTCACAACTCACAACTCGCCTCTTATTTTCCAGAGGGCCAATCGACCGGCACAAAGACCAGCGGTGTGGGGAGGCACGAGGCGCCGGGAGGCGAATACATCAAATGAATTGTTCGCGTCTCTCCCGCGGGCGGCGGCGGATAAATCTGAAGCAGCGCCACATCGTCGCCATGCAAAAATCCCGATGGCGACGGGATTTCCACAACTCCGGCAGGGAATTTGCCCTCATCGACAATCATGGCATTCGCCATGCCGCCGCACCACTGATCGCGGCTGCGCGGGTTCCATGTGAGCAGTGCCAGGGCGCGTCCGTCGCTGGCGGCGCGTTCAAGCCGGATGGAATACATCACGCCGTAATTGCCGTCATTTTTCACCGGCAGCGTAGTCGCGCTGTCCGACCCCGTAATCCACGGATCGACTTTGCCGTCGGCCACGATGAGTTGGACGGGGCCGTTGGCAGTGTCGATGCGGTATTTGGGATCGGAGGACGTGATTGTGTAGTCGCTGACGGTGAAAAGCCCGCGTCCCGCGCCCATTTTGCTTCGCGGCGGGAGGACATCTTTCATTTTTTTCGCGGCCACGGGGCCGGGGGTGGCGGGATCGGTTTGCAATATGGAAATTCGCGCCGGCTGGTCGATTTCGATTTCGCAAAAGATGTGGACCAATTCGTCGTAACTGACGCGCGCGGCTTCGAGCGCATCGTCAATCGGCGCCGCCTCGCCCGGCGCGAGAGTGCGGGCGTTTTTCTCAGGTCGCGAACCGAAAAACTGCACCAGTCCCGATTTGCCGACCTGGTAATAGTCTTTGCTCGGTCCCGCGAAGGCGCGGTGCATAAACCGCCAGTGCATCGGCGCGCTGCCTGTGTTTTCGATGACCGCCGTAATGCGCCGCTCGATGTCTGGCATTCCGTTTACGTGATATACATAAAGGCGCACAATGCCGGGCCGCACCGCCTCGCGCAGCGCCACACCTTCCGGAACGCGGAAATACTCAGGATCATCAGAGAGAAGAAATTGCGGGCCACCGGGCTGCTTCGCCCATGCAATCTCGGGAAGCGCGCGCAGCGCCAGCGCGGTCAGATCGAGCGGCTGGCCTTGATATGCTGACTTAATTTTATCCTGAATTTCTGCGGGAATGGACATGGGAGCGCCTTTCGACTGTGTGAATGCGGCGAAGAATAAACAGAATATCGCCGCAATATATATTGCATTAAATCTGGCTTTCATGGATGTGAACCCCTATCTTCTTCCAAGCCTTTGTGCCTTTGTGGTTTATTATTTCTTATCTCCCATTACCCATCTCACCGTGACGATTTTCTTTGGCGCAATGTCGAACGCAAGAGAACCGTCTTGCGTATCGTGCTGCAACGGCGCGGCGTCGGCGATCGGGCGGCTTTCCAGATCGACAAATTCCGCCTGCGCGGGCAAAGCGCCGCCAAACGCCGCCGGATTCAGGCGAAGCGTAGCGCGGACATTGTGCGCATTGGGATTGAACAGCCGCGCCTCGATTCCGCCGTCCACCTGGCGCAAACTGCTCAAAACCGCCTGGCCTTCCAGCGCGAAGAAGGAGAGTTCCGGGGGAAGCGACTGGCTTCCCATCCGGTTAATATCCTGATCCTGCCTTTGAATTTGCACATCTCGGAGTCTGCCGTTGAGAAGCTGCGCCAGATCAAACAGCCGCGCACGATCCGGAGCGCCGCTCGAAATTGGCGCAATCCAGTATCGGAATTTCATTGATCCACGCAATTGCCCGCCTGGTTCGCCGTCGGTCAGGACGGTGCGCCCCGTCGAACGGAAAAGCGTGAGCGCAATGGGCCGCTCGGACAAATCGCGAACGGCGCATTCCTGAAGCCCCTCCGTCACAATCGCAAGGCCGCCCGCCTCGCCACCTGCCCCGCCGCACACGGCGCACCAACTTTGCATGGGCGCGGTTTCGATTTCCATCTCGCGGAATGCATGGCGCTCGGGATGCAAGGCGATGGGCCGCTCGACCACATCGAATGGCGTATCGGCGAAATAGGTTCGGGCGTCCTGCGCGCCGCTAGGGAACAACACGCGCATCCGATGGTCATCGGCGGAATTATGAATGGTGGTCTCGATTTCAAGATGATCCGCACCCGCCCGCAGTGTCACAAGTGAATCAATTACAACCTCCGTGAACTCTTCGCTTCGCGTCATCGTGCGCATGTCAAACCGCGCGGGAACTCGCATGGGCGTGCGAATGCGGAATGTGGCAAGGAACGGGCCATTGGCCACGAGGGCCACGTCGGATCGCGCCGCCGTGCTTGTGAAAACCTGGTCGTTCACTGCCGCGCCGTGGAACCAGCCATCGCCGATGTCAGCGCAATCCTCGAAAGTGAGCAGGCGCGAATATACTTGTCCGCTGCGCTTGTCGCGAACTGTTAGCGATCCCGTGGATTCGATGGATACGGCAAGGAATTCATTTTCCATCGAGTGGTCGCTCGCGGCAAGCGCGGGCGTCTCCGGGTGGCGTGTCGGGCGGTTTATTTCGCCGCGCCGCACAACCAGTGTCGCATATCCGCAGGCGGGAATGCGCATGGGCAGACAGATGCGGACCTCATGGCGCTTCAATGTTTCCGTAAAGCGCGTATAATACACTCGGTAACTGGTCCGGTCGCGCCGCTGCGCCACACGCTGATACGCAAGTTCATTGCCTTCCCCATCATAAACTCGGAAGGCAGGCTTTTTTTCATAGCCGAAAAACTCCTGGAATTCCGGCCAATCCGTGGGAATTCGCAGCGCCAAATCCACAGGGCCATCGAAAGGACGCGGCAGGGGATTGAAGACCGAAACTCGTATTTCGTCTTCCGGGACTACGCCATCCACATGCGCCGCTATCGCAAGCGCCGCCTCGCCCGCCAGACGATCCGCAATCTGTCGGCACTGGCTGAAGCGGTAGCGCATATCCTCGTGCACAGTGTCGATGCTGCATCCGCAGATCGAATCGTGAGGATGATTCTGCAGGAGCCATTTCCATGCCACATCAAGGAATCCGCGCGGATATTCGCGCCCAAGCGCCGCCGCCGCAAACGCGCTTGCTGGTTCCGCCCATTGGCA
This sequence comes from uncultured Candidatus Sumerlaeota bacterium, assembly GCA_964446285.1. GTDB lineage: Bacteria > Sumerlaeota > Sumerlaeia > SLMS01 > CAYUNT01 > CAYUNT01. Next base: position 3,210 of record CAYUNT010000055.1, read on the forward strand.
CAGAAGAGACTGGCATTCCGCATTCGCCTGCTTGATCCACACGCGGCTCGACGACACGCCGAGGATCGTGCATTGATTGTCTTCTGGCCCGAATCGCCGCCCTGTCTCGCGCAATTCGCCCTCGAGAACATGCGTGATTTTATCCCGCTCCGCCAGCATTTCATCCAGATAGGCATCCAGCGACGAATGCACAAAATCCCATTGCGACGCCATGCTTTTCATCTTTTCGACGGCCGCCTTGTATGCGCGCTCATCCCACTCATTGTGATCCGCGCCATCGAAAAGAAGCACCGGCCCAATCTCGGTTCGCGCCGCTTCTTCATTGAGAAAACCCTCAAGGGCACTCGCGATTGCATCCTGGCTGATTTGTTCCCGAAAGTTCGTTACACCCCGCACGCGGCTCGCATATTCGCAGTAGCCAATCCCCGCGAATCGGTAACAGGGCAACTCAGTTCCGTCCGCGCCGCGCCAGATCACATGGCGAGTATCTGCAGCATTTGTCCCGCGCCAGATAAACCCGCCCGGAATGCCAAATCCCGCGAATATCTGCGGCATCTGGCTGATTTGTCCAAACAAGTCACAGGCGAACCCGGCCTTCGATGGCACGCCGCCCAGCGCACGTGCACGCTCACGCCCCAGGCGCAAGTTGCGCACCAACGATTCGCCCGAGACTATGAACTCATCAGGCAGCACATACCACGGGCCGATGACGATTTTTCCTTCCGCCGCGCGCCTTCGCACCGTTTCCTCGCGCTCGGGGCGGATTTCGAGGTAGTCGTCCATGACGACAGATTGGCCGTCGGTTTGCAGCGGCCCCAAAAGCTGCCCGCTGTCAAATCCATCCAAAACCCGATCCAGCAGGCGGACCCATTGATAGCGATAATTTTGAAACGTCAGATACCATTCGCGGTCCCAGTGGGAACTCAGAACATAATGAGCGCGGCGTATGGGCATGAAGTCTTCTTTCCGTAAAACAGCAAAGGATACAGCGGTCGAAGCGGCGCGGAATCTCTCCAGCCATCCGCGCGCACAACAAACCGCCGAACGCGAAATAGCGCAAAATCGCGTCAAGTCAATCGCGATCCTCGCTTGGGGCGCAGGACTTGCAGGACAATTCCGTAAGCCCTCTGTATATGAAAATCCGAAGCATTTTTACGTTGGAGGGCTGGCATCAGGCATACAATAGCCAGGAATTGTCGATCGTTAGTGATCACAGAGCGGCGGGATGAAACGCCGCCAAATCATATCACACGAAAGGGAAAAAGGGGATTGGGCGAGCGCGAGCATTATTTTCACAAGCCCGCTGTCGCGTTAAGCCTTGAAACCCGGAAGGCAATTGGCTATTCACTTCGGGACTCAGACGCCAAAAACGTCTGACAATCCGGCTTTTTTCTCGCGCACGAGGAAATCAAGCCTCCCAATCAGGAGAACCGAACGTGGCACTTCTGGTTCAAAAGTATGGCGGCGCCACAGTCGCCACTCTGGACCGAATCAAAGACGTGGCGCGCAAAATCAAGGCGTGCAAGGACGCGGGCAACAGCCTCGTTGTTGTTGTATCGGCAATGGGCGACACCACGGACGACTTTTTGGCGCATGTGGCGCAGCTTTGCCCGGAAAATCCACCCGCGCGCGAGGTGGACATGCTCCTTGTGACGGGCGAACAGCAATCCATTGCCTATCTGGCGCTGGCGCTTCATGGGATCGGCGCACCGGCGATTTCCTTCACGGGGTCGCAAGTGGGCATTGTGACGACGGAGGTCTTTGGCGGGGCGCGCATCGCGCAGGTGGGCGGCGAACGCAAAATCCGCGAGGCGCTCGAAGAAGGAAAAATCGTCATTGTGGCGGGATTCCAGGGCGCCACGGTAAATGGCGAAAACACAACGCTCGGGCGCGGGGGTTCGGACCTGACGGCCGTGGCGCTGGCCGCCGTCCTCAAGGCCGATATGTGCGAGTTTTACAAGGATGTGGATGGCATCTTCACGGCCGATCCGCGCGTCTGCAAAAAGGCGCATAAAATTGACCGCATCACTTACGATGAAATGCTGGAACTGGCCAGCATGGGCGCGGGGGTGCTGTATTCGCGCTCGGTGGAATTCGCCAAGAAGTTCCGGGTCCCCATGCATGTGCGCTCGTGCTTCCACGACGCCCCGGGAACCCTTATTGTCGAGGAGGTTTAAAGCAACATGGAAGACGTGGTCGTCAGCGGAATAGCATTCAACCGCCGCGAGGCAAAGATCACCATCCAGGGCGTGCCGGATCGTCCGGGCGTGGCCGCCAATCTGTTCGGGATGCTTGGCGAGGCCAACATCATCGTGGACATGATCGTGCAAAACGTCAGCCAGGAAGGCACGACGGACATCTCGTTCACCGTGGACCGCAAGGATTACAAACGAGCGGCGGATATGGCGCAGCTGGTTTGCACGAATCTCAACGCCAAAGCCGTGATCGGCGACGATCAGATGGCCAAGGTCTCCGTGGTGGGCGTGGGAATGAAAAGCCATGCGGGTGTTGCGGGAAAGATGTTCAAGGCGCTTTGCGAGGCGGGCATCAACATCGAAATGATTTCGACCAGCGAGATCAAAATCTCGGTCATCATCCGCCAAACAGAACTGGAAAAGGCGGTGCAGGCGATCCACGATGCCTTTGAACTGGACAAGGTAAAGTGAATGCAGGGAAGGTGACGCGGCGCGGTGGATCGCGGACGCCTCCGGACGATCCATGCGCCAGCTTGACAGCGCGGCGCGCAATGGCCGCGGCTTCTTTGGGCGGACGAATGGATTCAGCAAGCATTTTTGCGCGTGATACCCTCAGGGACGGGTCCTCGCTGGATCCGTCCCTTTTCATGTTGGAAAGGCCAGAGTGAAGCCCTAGTGAACAGGTCTGTTGAAAAGCCGGCGATTGCCTTGGTGGATTATGGGGGGGGCAATCTGCGGAGCGTCGAAATGGCGCTTGCCTCAGTGGGCGCGAACGTCCGCATGACGGGCGACCCCGCATGGATCGAGCAAGCGGATGGCATCGTCTCGCCTGGGCAGGGCGCGTTTGGCGACGTGATGGGCGCGCTCGAACGCTGCGGATTGCGAGATGTGGTGCGCCGCCGCGCCCAAGAAGCCCGCGACGGAGGACGCCCTTTCTTTGGAATCTGCGTCGGAATGCAATACATGGTTGAGGGCAGCGAAGAGGAACCGGGCGTTGCGGGCATGGGTTTGTTCACAGGGCGGTGCAAACGCCTGCGCCCGGAGGATCCATCGCTTAAGGTTCCGCACATGGGATGGAATCAGTTGATTTTTCGTCCGGGCGACGGGGCGCGGCTTTTTGCCGGCCTGCCCGATAGGGCTTATGTGTATTTTGTCCACTCATTTTATCCCGACCCCGAAGACAAATCGGTCTGGGCGGCGGAAACCGAGTATGGCGTGCGGTTTTGCTCGGCGCTGGCGAAGCGGAATTTGTTTGCCACGCAATTCCACCCGGAAAAGAGCCAGCAGACGGGATTGAAGATTTTGCGGAATTTCGTGGAGTTGGTGGAGCGATCTGCCAGGGAGCGCGCGGGCGCATGAACGAAATGCGGCGCGGCAATGCAAAAAACTGGGCCGGGATTTCGTTGACATGGCCATCTGCCGGGGCGCTTCATTGGAATCAAAGGGCGGAAGTTTCTGAAGGGAGAGAGTGGAATCGATGACCGATTCGTCCGATCAACATGGAAACCTGCACGAACGCCTGATGGCTACTGAGCCGGGCCAGAGGCTGGGGCGGTGCTTCGCCTGCGGCACCTGCTCGTCCGGGTGCCCGGTTCATGCCCAGCGAGCAGATTTCGATCCGCGAAAAATCATCCGCATGATCCTGCGCGGGCTGGAAGGCGAACTGATCGAATCCGGCACAATCTGGCTTTGCAGCACCTGCTATACGTGCATCGAACGGTGCCCGCAGGAAGTCGGCTGCGCGGAAATCATCACGGAATTGCGCAATCTGGCGGCGCAGGAAGGCCGCGCGCCCGAAGGAGTGCGATTCCAGGTGGATGCGCTGCGCAAGTTCGGGCGCGTGTATGAGATTGAGGAATTCGACAACAAGAAACGCCAGAAGATGGGCATGGCGGCGCTGGAAACGCGCGCAAACCTCGAACCGCTGCTTGTGGCCGCGGGCGGAGGCGGAGGCAGCGGGGGAGAGGCAAACACGGCGGAAGGCGGCGCGGCATCTGCTGTGAAGTCAGCTACTCAAGGCGAAAAGGAGAAATCGGCGCAATGACAACGAAAAAGGCCGCATTTTTCCTTGGATGCACCATCCCGGTCCGGGCGCAGAACTTCGAGATGTCCACGCGGCGCGTGGCCGAGGCGCTTGGGATCGAACTCGTGGACCTGCCTGCCGCAGGATGCTGCGGATACCCGCTAAAGTCCGTGGATTTGGCTCAGGCGCGGCTTGTTGCGGCGGCGGCGCTCGCGGATGCCGAAGCCGCCGGGGCGGATCTCATTACGATCTGCACGGCCTGCACGGGCGTCCTGACGGAAACCGCGCGCGAACTGGCTCACGACGAGGCGCTGCGCGCAGAAGTGAACGCGGGGCTGGCGCGCGTGGGCAAGCGCGTCGAAGGCAAAATCCGCGTTCGACATTTCGCGAGGTTTTTGCTCGAAGAAATCGGCGAAGACGCGATTCGCGCCAAAATCACAACCGAATTGGCCGGCCTCAAATTCGCCGCGCATTACGGCTGCCACTACCTCAAGCCGAGCGAGGTGTATGAGGGATTCGATTCGGCGGAAAACCCAACGAGCCTCGACCGTCTGATCGAGCTGACCGGTGCGGAGGCGGTGCGCTATCGCGGCAAGAAGACGTGCTGTGGCGGGGCGTGCCTGGCGGTGGACGAGGGGCTGGCGCTGGCGATCTCGAAGGAAAAACTTGATACGATCAAGGCGCGTGGCGCGGATGGCATCGTGCTCATCTGCCCGTTTTGCAGCATTATGTATGATTCGAGCCAGAAAAAGATCGAGGCGCTGGCCGCGGCTCCCTATGCGCTTCCAGTGTTGTATTATCCGCAGCTGCTCGGGCTGGCGTTTGGGATGGACCCCAAGTCGCTCGGATTTGCAATGAACCGCGTGAAAGCGAACGATCTGCTCGCGCGAATTCCCCAGACGGCGCGCGCGGGATGAGCGCGGGTGTCGTGGGCGCGTGCAATGCGGCACGCCGCCAGGATGGATGGGACCAATGAGACCGATGGGACAAATGGGACCAATTAGGCAGGCAGTTCGTATCAGGCCGACGGTCTTTCTTGCTATCCGCTGCCCACTGTCCGCTCTTTTCACTCACAACCCACAACCCACAACCCACAACTCACAACCCACAACTCACAACTTCTTTTTTCCAACTCGCTGAGACGACAATTAGGTGCGCAGAATGAGCGAAATGCCAGTCAAAACACATAGCGCAAACGGCGCGGGCGCGGCGCAAAATAGCATAGGCAGCGTCATGGTAATCGGTGGGGGAGTCGGGGGCGTTCAGGCATCCCTCGATCTCGCCGACGCCGGATATAAGGTATATCTGGTCGAGGAAAAATCGAGCATTGGCGGCGTGATGGCGCAACTCGATAAGACGTTCCCGACCAACGATTGCTCGATGTGCATTCTCGCGCCGAAACTCGTGGATGCGGGAAATCATCCGAATATCGAGATTCTGGCTAGCACCGAGGTTGTCGGGCTGGAGGGCGAACCGGGACATTTCCGCGCCACGGTGCGGCGGCGCGCGCGGTTCATCGACGAAGACATTTGCACGGGCTGCGGCGAATGCGCGACGGTCTGCCCGGTAACGCTTCCGAGCCTTTTCAACGCGGGCATTGGCGGACGCAAAGCGAGCGACCGGCTCTACCCGCAGGCGGTGCCGAATTCCTTCTCGATCTCGAAAACTGGGCGCGCGCCATGCAGCAGCGGATGTCCGATCGACACGAGCGTGCAGGCGTATGTGGCGCTGATCGCCGCCGGGAAATTCAAAGAGGCGGCGGACGTAATCCGGCGCGAGAACCCTCTGCCTTCGATCTGCGGGCGCGTGTGTTTCCACCCGTGCGAGTCGAAATGCAACCGCGGCGCGATCGACGAGCCGGTGAACATCCGCGCGCTCAAACGGTTTGCGATGGACATGTATCCGACGGCCGATGCACCGAGCGATCTGCCGAAATCGGGCAAGCGCGTGGCGATCATCGGGTCGGGTCCGGCGGGATTGGCCGCGGCGCAATCGCTCGCGCTCAAGGGACACGCCGTCACGGTCTTCGAGTCACTGCCTGTGCTCGGCGGAATGCTGGCGGTCGGGATTCCTGAATATCGGCTGCCTCAAGACATCCTCGAACGCGATATCGCACAGATTCGTAATCTGGGCGTGGATTTCCGCGTTGCGGCCGACGTGGGCAAGGACATTCCAGCGGAGAGCGTGGCGGCGGACTACGACGCGGTGTTTATCGCCACGGGGGCGCACAAAAGCAAGCGGCTCGACATCCCGGGCGAAGATACCGCAGGCGTGATTCACGGCATTGATTTTTTGCGCCGCCACACACTCGGCGAACCGACAGGCATGGGCCGCAACGTGGTCGTAATCGGCGGCGGCAACACGGCGATCGACGCGGCGCGGACGGCCGTGCGCCTGGGCGCGGAAAAGGTGAGCATTGTATATCGCCGCTCGCGCAAGGAAATGCCCGCCGATCCGCTTGAAGTCGATGCCGCGCTGGCGGAAGGCGTCGAAATTCACTTTCTTGCCGCGCCAGCGCGCGTTGTGGCCGATGAGGCGGGGCGCATGACCGCCATCGAATGCCGCCGCATCGAACTCGGCGAACCCGATGCAAGCGGACGGCGGCGTCCGGTCGAGGTGGCGGGAAGCGAGTTTCTGATTGCGGCGGACACGCTGATTCCGGCAGTGAGCCAGTCGCCCGACGAGCGGCTCGCGAAAGCGTTTGGACTGAAAACGACGCGGTGGGGGACCATCGAGTCGGACGAGGTCACGCTGGCGGCGGCGGGACGCGATGGATTTTTCGCAGGCGGCGACGTGGTTTTGGGGCCGTCGAGCGTGATCGAGGCCATCGCGCAGGGCAAGCGCGCGGCGGCGGCGATTGACAACATTCTGGCGGGGCGTCCGGTGAACGCGGGGCTTTCCAAACGCGCGGAACGCCCGAATCCGCTCGATGAAAAACGCCTGGGCGAATTGAAAAAGAAAACCGATCATAAAGAGCGCACGACTCCTGAAGAACTGGAAGCCGCGAAACGCCGCGCGGGATTCGAAGAAGTCGAAGAGGTTTATTCCGAAGAACAAGCCCGCGCGGAGGCGTCGCGGTGCCTGAACTGCGCCGATTGTTGCGAGTGTTTCCGGTGCGTCGAGGTCTGCCAGGCGCACGCCATCGACCACCGAATGGGCGACCGCACGCTGGCGCTCGACGTCGGCGCGGTGATCCTCGCGCCTGGCATCGAGACGTTTATGGCCGAGCGAAAAGGCGAGTTCGGACTTGGTGTTTTCCCGAATGTCGTCACTTCGCTGCAATATGAACGCCTGCTTTGCGCCTCGGGTCCGTTCCAGGGGCATGTCGTGCGCCCGTCGGATCACAAAGAGCCAAAACGCATCGCGTTCCTGCAATGCGTCGGCAGCCGCGACATCCGCTGCGGACGCGAGTATTGCTCGTCAGTCTGCTGCACTTACGCAACGAAAGAGGCCATCCTTACGCGCGAACACTGTCCCGAGGCCGAAATCTCGATCTTTGGCATGGACTTCCGCACGCATGGCAAGGACTTCGAAAAATTCATGCTGCGGGCGCAGCGTGAGAGCGGAGTGCGATATGTGCGCTCGCGCGTCCCGGCGGTGGACGAAGACCCCGTCTCGCAAAACCTTGTTCTCACCTACGAAAACGAGAGCGGAGCGACGGTCACAGAGGAGTTCGATCTCGTCGTGCTGTCCGTGGGGCTGGACGTTTCCGCCAAGGCGCGTGAGTTGGCCGCGACGCTCGGAATCGCGCTCGACGACTTCGGATTTGCGCGCACGGCCGAAAACCGCCCGCTCGAAACCAGCCGCGAGGGCGTGTTTGTCTGCGGCGCGTTTGAGGCGCCGAAAGACATTCCGGAAACCGTAATGCAAGCCTCGGCGGCGGCGGCGCTGGCGGCGGCCACACTGCGCGATGCGCGCGGAACAATGGTCACGCGCAAGGAATATCCGCCCGAGAAGGACGTGCGCTTCGAAGAGCCGCGCGTGGGTGTTTTTGTGTGCTCATGCGGCTCGAACATCGCAGGGACCGTTGATGTGGCGCGGGTTACGGAGGCAGCCAAGGAGTTCCAGAACGTCATCTGGGCGGAAAATCTCCTTTATACCTGCTCGCAGGACGCGCTCAACCGCATCAAGGATCGCATCCGCGAACACGATCTGAATCGCGTGGTGGTGGCCTCGTGCTCACCGCGCACGCATGAAAAACTGTTCCAGGAAAATATCCGCGAAATCGGCCTGAATCGCTACTTATTCGAAATGGCGAATATACGCGATCATTGTTCGTGGGTGCATCGCGCGCAGCCTGTGGCGGCAACCAACAAAGCTATCGACCTCGTGCGCGGGGCCGTGGCGAAGGTGCGGCTGGCAGAGCCGCTTCCCACGCAATTCTTTGATATTACCAAGTCGGGCCTTGTGATTGGCGGCGGAGTGGCGGGGATGAATGCGGCGCTTTCGCTCGCCGAACAAGGGTTCGACGTGCATCTGGTCGAGCGCGAACTCGAACTGGGCGGCCTGGCACGGCGAATCCATGCCACGATCGAAGGAATGGACGTCGGCGAATACCTCGCCGATCTGGCGCGGCGCGTGATGTCGAATCCGCGAATCACTTGTTACACAGGAGCGCGTGTCAAATCGGTCGAGGGCAGCATCGGTCATTTCGCCTCGTTGCTGGAAACGCCCGGCGGCGAACAGCGCATCGAGCATGGCGTTATTATAGTGGCGACGGGCGCGCGCGAATACGAGCCATCGGAATTCGGGCGCGGCTCGCATCCTGGCGTGATGACGCAGATGGAATTCGAGGCGCGCGTGGCCGCGGCGGAGAATGCCAAGGATCAGAAAGCCGTGCGTGAAATCGCCGATCTGAACTCGGTTTTCATGATCCAGTGCGTTGGCTCGCGCACGGAAGAGTATCCAAATTGCAGCCGCGTTTGCTGCGCCGAGGCTGTGAAAAACGCCATCGCCTTCAAACGCCTTCGTCCGGCGGCATCGGTGACGATCCTCTACCGCGATCTTCGCACTTACGGCCTGATGGAAAAACAATACCGCATTGCGCGCGAGTTGGGCGTGATGTTTGTGCGCTACGATGTCGCGAATCCACCGGAGGTGATAACTTCCGGCGCCAATGGCTCGGCGGGGACGCTGAAGGTGCGCTACCGCGATCCAATCCTGGGGCGCGACATCGAGGCGGACGCCGATGCCGTTGTGCTTTCGGCGGGTGTCCGGCCCGAACATGGCAACGAAACCCTTGCGCCTATGCTGAAGGTCCCGCTAACGGCGGACGGCTACTTCTTCGAGGCGCACGTAAAACTGCGGCCCGTGGATTTCGCGACGGATGGAATTTTCGTCTGTGGAATGGCGCACGGTCCGAAACTTATCAAGGAAGCGGCGGCGCAAGGTTTAGCTGCAGCCTCGCGCGCAGGAACGATCCTTGCCCAGGATCGCATGGAAGCGCTGAGCATTGTGTCGGTCGTCGATGCGAACGCCTGCTCGGGATGCCGCCTGTGCAACACGCTTTGCGCCTACGACGCAATTTCCTTCGACGAAAAGAAGGGCGTGAGCGTCATCAACGCGAGCGTATGCAAGGGATGCGGAACGTGCGCGGCGAATTGCCCGAGCGGGGCGATCACGCCGCTGAATTTCCGCGATGATCAGCTCTTCGACCAAATCGCCGCCGCGGCGATGTTCGCCTCGGACGCATACGGCGCCGAGGAGGCGTGCGGATGCGGCGCGGAATGCGAATTCGCTGCCGCGAAGAAAGAAAGCGAAAATGGGGCAGCAAACGGCGCGCAATTCGAGCCGCGCATTCTCGCCTTCCTCTGCAACTGGTGCTCGTATGCCGGAGCGGATTTGGCGGGGATCAGCCGCGCGCAATATCCAGCGAATCTGCGCGTAATTCGCGTGATGTGCAGCGGGCGCGTCAGTCCGCTTTTTGTGCTCAAGGCGCTCGAAGAAGGCTTCGATGGCGTCTGGATTTCCGGCTGCCACCCGGGCGACTGCCACTATATCGAAGGCAACTTCCACGCGCGTCGCCGGTGGATGGCTTTCCGCGAGTTGATGGAAGCCTCCGGCATGGACATGCGCCGCGTGACGTTTAGTTGGGTTTCGGCGTCCGAGAGCCAGAAATTCGCCGAGACGGCTAAAAGCGTGGTCGAAAAGGTTCGCGCGCTCGGTCCCAACCGCCGCTTCAGCCGCCTCAGCCCCACTCGCGCCACCGAACCGGCGTATTTCTAAGGGAGCCAGTGCCATGCAAGGCGCGAATCGAAGCATTCAGTTGCCGGACATCACTTCGGAGGTGATTCAAGAAATCGCTTGGCGTATTGCCGCGCAATTTGCGCCGGAGAAGATCATTCTTTTTGGCTCTCGCGCCTGGGGAAATCCATCGGCGGAAAGCGACGTGGACCTGCTTGTTATTATGGAGAGTGACAAACGCCCCGCCCGCAGAAGCGCTGAAATCAGCATGGCCTGCCGTCCTCCGATGGTGGCCATGGACATCCTGGTCCGCACCCCCGAGGAAATACAAGAACGCCTGCGCATAAAGGACCCGTTTCTTTTGCAAATTCTTGAGAAGGGAAAAGTCCTTTATGAGCGATGAACTGGTTCGGGAATGGGTTCGGAAGGCTGAGCAGGACTGGACCGCCCTTCAGGTGTTGGCGCAGGGGGATGTGGGTTTGGTAGCGGATGTTATGGCGTTTCATGCGCAGCAATGCGCAGAGAAATATCTGAAAGCAATGCTGCAAAAACATGGGATGGCGCCGCCACGAATTCATAGTCTGTCGGCGCTTCTGGATATGCTAAATGCTTCTGAGGAAAATTTTGATACAATACGGGCGGAGTGTGAGTATTTGTCGCCCTTTGCAGTGAATTTCCGCTATCCTGGAGAGGAATCCACCCGGGATGACGCCGTCGAGGCAATGAATTGCGCCGAAACAATCCGCAAAGAGATCAGAGGCAGGTTCGGTTTCCCATGCGAATCCTCGCACAGAGGCAGGAGATAGATTCGTGAATGATGTGACACGGCAATTGATAGAAAAGGCGCGGCGGCTGCTTTCCGATGGCACAGTGAAGGTGGTCATCGGATATGAGGTGCGCGCGAATGGCGAGACAACGCCTGTGTTTATCCGGTGCGCGGAGGATTGCGAACGGCTCGTTTTCAACGACCGCTGTTACGCCAATCTGACCGGGTATCTGACAAAGCCCGAGGTGCGCGCGCTCGGGCGGCCCGCCATCGTCTCGAAGGGCTGCGACAACCGCGCGATCAATGTTCTCATCAACGAGGCGCGCGTCCGCCGCGAAGACATCTACATCCTTGGCGTGGAATGCCCCGGCATGGACAAGCCGGTTTGCGCCTGGTGCGAACGCCCCGCGCCAACAGATTTCGATGACCTCATTCCTGCGGACAAACCTAAGGCTCCAGCTGGAGTTTCGGCCGTCGAGCCATCCTCCGCCGGCGCTGCTGCTGCGGGCGAATCGGGCGAGTCGGGCGAACTTGCCGCGCTCGATTCCATGTCGCCCGAGGAGCGCTGGGACTATTGGATGAGCGAGTTTTCACGCTGCATCCGGTGTTTTGCCTGCCGCCAGATTTGTCCGATCTGCCACTGCAAACGCTGCATGGCCGAAAAAAATCAGCCGCAATGGATTGATTCGAGTCCGCATCCGCGCGGCAACCTCAAATGGAATCTGATTCGCGCATTTCATCAGACTGGGCGTTGCGTCGAGTGCGGCGAATGCGAGCGAGCCTGTCCAATGGGAATTCCGCTCAGCCGCCTTTCGCGCGGAATTCGCGAACTGACTCGCGAGAAGTTTGCCTTCACACCCGGCATCGATCCAAAAACCGCGCCGCCGCTTGCCTCGTTCCGCGAAGACGATCAGGAGGATTTCTTTCAATGAGCCAAGTCATCCTGAAACGCGAACGCGTGGGCGAATGGGTGCAATCCATGATGGACGCGGGAGACCGCGTGGTCGGTCCTGTGCGGGCGAGCGCCGGAACGCTATTCGCGGCGATTGCAAAGCCTGCGGATTTGACGCTGGGTGGTCCTTTGCCGGTCAAATCCGCCAAGGGCGTGTTTTTCCCGCAGTCGGAAATTGTTATGCGCTATAAAATGCAGGGCGGCGCGGTTTCTCTTGAAAATATCGAAGAATTCGCGCCTCGCACTGTGTTGATTGGCACGCGCCCGTGCGATGCGGCTTCGCTTACGATTCTCGATTCGGTGTTTTCATGGGATTACAAAGACGCTTTTTATCTAAAGCGCCGCGAACGCACAACGATCGTCTCGCTTGGATGCAACGAGCCGCAGGACGATTCGTGTTTTTGCACCTCAGTTGGGCTTGGGCCGGATTCGCGCATCGGGTCGGATGTCTTTATGCGGGAATGCGCAAGCGGCGACTACTTGCTCGAATCCGTAACGGAAAAAGGCGAGGCATTGCTTGCGCGAACGCCCCGGTTGTTTGCGCTCGCGGATGCCGCCGCCATCCAGGCCGCCGCGCCGAAGCCGCCTGCCGTTGTTCCGGTTAAATTCGAGAAAGATCGGCTGAAACCGTGGCTGGATGAGCATTTTGACGACGCGATGTGGGCCGAGATGTCGCTCAAGTGCATCGGCTGCGGAACATGCGCGTTCGTCTGCCCGGCGTGTCATTGCTTCGACATCGTGGACGAAACGCGCATGGGCGAGGGCGTGAGGCGCAAAAACTGGGACAGCTGCCAGTTCGGCCTCTTCACGCGCCATGCCTCCGGACACAATCCGCGTGGCGTGCAAGGCGCGCGTTACCGCCAGCGCATCATGCACAAATTCAATTACTACGTGGAAAAATTCGGCAAGACGCTGTGCGCGGGCTGCGGACGCTGCGTGCGTTCGTGTCCCGTGGGCCACAGCCTGCTCGACTACCTTGAAGAGATCGACCGCCGCGCCGCCGAATCTGAACCGCTTCCTGCGAGGAAAGAGAATTCATAATGACTCCCACAGAAAATCCTTCCGCGGCCGTATTGGATGCCCAGGCATCCGCCAACATATACATGCCCACGCTGATGACGATTCAGCGCGTGATTGCGGAAACGCCCGACGTCCGCACGTTTGAACTCGTGTTTCAGAATCCGAAGGACGCCGAAGGATTCTCTTTTCGCGCCGGGCAATTTGCGGAGTACACGGCGTTCGGAGTAGGCGAATCCACGTTCTGCATTGCGAGTTCTCCAACCCGCCTGGACCACATCGAATGCTGTTTCCGGCGCGTCGGGCGCGTGACGTCCGCGCTCTTCCGTCTGCGCGCGGGCGATACGATCGGATTCCGCGGCCCTTACGGAAACTCTTTTCCTATCGAGGAATGTTTTGGCAAGAATTTGTATTTTGTCGCGGGCGGCATCGCGCTTCCGCCGCTGCGAACGCTGATTTGGAACTGCCTCGACTGGCGCGAGAAGTTCGGCGACATCACGATTGTCTATGGCGCGCGCACGGTGGCGGATCTCGTTTACAAGCGCGAGCTTGACGAATGGGCCGCGCGCGCCGACGTGCGGCTTGTTAAAACCGTCGATCCAGGCGGCGAATCCTGTGGCTGGAACGGCCGCATCGGATTTGTGCCGAAGGTTCTTGGCGAAATCGAGCCACGTCCGGACAACGCCGTTGCCTTCGTGTGCGGCCCTCCGATCATGATTAAATATACGTTTCCCGTGCTGGAAAAGGCGGGATTCACGCCAGAGAGCATTTACACGACGCTCGAAAACCGGATGAAGTGCGGCCTCGGAAAATGCGGCCGCTGCAATGTGGGCGATGTTTACGTTTGCAAGGACGGCCCGGTGTTCAGTTACAAGCAACTTAAGGCGCTGCCGCCCGAGTTCTAGCAATGGCGGCCCCCAAATCGAGCAGGAGAACCCAGCATGAAAGTTCGCAACTACGAAGTGCCGGATGAAATGTATTACCACTCGGAACACACATGGGTCCGCGTGGAAGCCGACGGCAAAGCGCGCGTCGGGCTGAATGATTTCGCGCAGGCCGCCGCGGGCGACATCACATACATCGATCTGCCTTTCGACGGCGACGAGGTGGAACAGGGCCAGACTTGCGGCAAAATCCAGTCGAGCAAGTGGGTGGGCAAATTGATCGCCCCCATTGGCGGAACCATCGCTGAGGTCAATTCCGAACTCGAAAGCGACGCGACGCTCATCAACAAGTCTTGCTATGGCGACGGCTGGATTTTGCTGATCGAACCGAACAATCTCGATGGCGACCTCGCCAACCTGATGAAGGGCGAGGCGGCGGCTCAGTTCCTCGAAGGATGGATCGAGAAGATCGAAAAGGAAAAGCAGGGCGGTTGATTTTTCGCGCCAAGGAAAGGGATGTGTCCCATGATGGATTCGGCTCTCATCGAGCGGCTTGCCGGCCTGCTTGGCCCGGGCGATTTGCTGCGCGAACCTGAGGATTTGCTTTGTTACGGCTACGACGCCACGCTGTTTGAGTCGCGGCCGGAGGCGGTTGTGTTTCCACGCACAACGGAGCAAGTCTCGCAGATTCTCAAATTCTCTTATGAAAACGGCGTTCCGGTGTTTCCGCGCGGAGCGGGCAGCGGGCTTTCAGGCGGATCGGTTCCGCTTTCGGCGCAAAAGGGCGGCATTGCGCTCGTCCTCACGCGCATGAACCGCATCCTCGAAATCAACACGGCTGACCTTTATGCGCGGGCGGAACCGGGCGTTGTGGTGGCCGACTTGATTCGCGAGGCGGGCAAGCACGGATTGCTTTTTCCACCCGATCCATCGAGCATGAAAACCTGCACGCTTGGCGGGGCTGTGGCGGAAAACGCGGGCGGTTTGCGCGGCCTTAAATATGGCGTCACAAAAGACTATGTGATCGCCCTAACTGTGGTTGCTCCGGATGGGCGCGTGTTCAAGACGGGCGCCGTGACGGTGAAATGCGTTTCGGGCTACGACATGACGCGCCTGTTCGTTGGAAGTGAAGGCACGCTCGGGATTTTCACGGAAATCACGGTGAAACTAATTCCCGCGCCCGAGGCCCGCAAATCGCTTCTGGCCACGTTCCGCGACATCGGCGACGCGGGCCGCACAGTGGCCGCCGTCATCCGCAGCGGAACGATCCCGGCCACGCTTGAAATCATGGACCACATCACGATCAACGCGGTGGAAGATTTCAAAAAAATCGGCCTGCCGCGCGACGCCGATGCGCTGTTGCTTTTCGAGACGGACGGCGCGCCGGAAGTGGTGGAGAAGGAGGCGGCGAAAATCGAGGCGATCTGCCGCGATCACAATGCAAGCGATGTGCGCATGGCAAAGTCCGACGCCGAGCGCGACGCGATTTGGGCCGCACGGCGCGCGGCGCTGCCATCCCTGTCGCGCGTCCGCCCCACATGCATTCTCGAAGACGCCACGGTTCCGCGAAGCAAGGTGCCCGACATGATCCAGGCCGTGATGGAAATTGCAGCGCGCAACAACGTAACCATCGGCACATTCGGTCACGCGGGCGACGGAAACCTGCATCCCACCTTGCTTTGCGACGTTCGCGACAAGGCCGAGATGGCGCGCGTCGAAAAGGCAATCGACGAAATTTTCGCGGCGGCGATCCAGCTGGGCGGCACGCTTTCTGGCGAGCACGGCATCGGCATCGCCAAGCGCAAATACATGAAAATGGAATTCGGGGAAAACGGCGTGGACGTCATGCGCGCTGTGAAAAAAGCCCTCGATCCTAAAAATCTGCTCAATCCCGGAAAGATGTTCGAGGAGGCGCCATGTTCGACGTCCTGAAAGAATTCGAAGCGGAAATCGTGCGGTGCCTCAAGTGCGGCGAGTGCCAGGAGGTGTGCCCCGTTTACAAAGACGAGGGCAACGAATCCTTTGTGGCGCGCGGGAAAATCCGCCTGATGCGCGCCGTGCTCGATGGCGAAATCCCGCTGACGCCTGGCGTGCAGGAACGCATCAACCGCTGCCTGAACTGCAACGCCTGCATGGCGAATTGCCCCGCTGGCATCAACACGGACCACCTTGTGTTCAGCGCGCGCTGCGACATGCGCGCGGCGGATTTGCCCGTTCCGGCCAACCTGGAAGTCATTCGCGAAAATATCCTCAAGCAAAGCAATCCCTTTGGGCTGCCTGCATCCGAGCGCGGCGCGTGGATTTCCGAAGAGGTTACGCGGCGCGAGAGCGACACAGCCTTTTTTGCGGGATGCGCCGTTTCCTATTCGCAAAACCGCATGGCAAAGGCGGCGCTCCGAATCCTCGATGGCGCAAAGATTTCCTACACAACGCTTGGAAATGAAGAACGTTGCTGCGGCGATCCGCTGCTGCGCATGGGACTGCAAAAAGATGCGGATGAACTCACAGCGCAAAACCGCAACGTGTTCAAGCGCCGCGGAATCCGCACGGTGTTCACCTCATGCGCGGGCTGCGCGAAAAATCTGAAGCACGCGCTGTCCGCGGATCAAAAGGGCGGCAGTTCGGAAGACCCAAAGATTGAAGTGCTTCACGTCACCGAATATCTCGACCGCCTCGCCGCCGAGGGGCGCATTGTTTTCGACAAGCCTTTTGCCAAGCGCGTGGCCTATATGGACGGCTGCGACCTCGGCCGCCACGCCGGAGTGTTCGACGCGCCTCGCAATCTTCTGGCGCGTCTTCCGGGCATCGACCTGCGCGAAATGCCAAAGCACCACCAGCACGCCGTCTGCTGCGGTGGTCCTTTCATCGCTGCGTATCCAAATCTGGCGAAGAAATTCGCCGCCGACCGCATTCGCGCGGCGCAGGAAGTCGGCGCGGAGGTCATCGCTGTTGCCTGTCCCACATGCCTTATCAACCTAAAGGAAGGCATGAAGGGGCTGGAAGGCGTGAAAATCGACGTGCAGGAAGTGGCGACGCTCATGCAGCGTTCCGCGCGCGCATAGGCGTTTATTGAAGGACGCGAGTGCGGAGCCTCGCGATCCCATCCGCATTCCGCCTGCTCTTTAGATCATACCGTCCGTATTTCGACGTATATTCCGCTGCATTGCGGCCATATTCTATCCGAATTTGGCATGCATTGCGCTCGCGCTATTGCCCCATCTTGCCACGGGCATATTCCATTGCGGCGAATAATTTGTTTTGGTCTATATCAAAACTGAATTGCGCCGCTGTTTCACCCTTGGGGTCCAGGACCACCAAATAAGGCACGCGAAATACGCCAAATCTGTAAGCAAAAAGGCGGTTAAACGCCAAGTCCTCGAATACGCACATAAATCCCTGGGCGCGCTGGTCGAACTGGGGTGTCAGAAGCACCGAAGACTCAAATTCCACACATTTGGGAGTTCCCTTCTGGCGGAAATACACAATCATGGGCCGTCCCTGGGCGCGCGCCTGTTCCACGATCTCCAAATACGAACGCTTCCAATCTGTCTTTGTGACATAACCTTGTGTGGCAGCGCCAGCGGCGGATGGGGGAGCAGGCTGGCTTTGGGGCGCAGGGCTGGCCGCTGCCGCCGGATACTGTCCCTGAACCAAAGGCGGGGCCGGAACTGATGCTTGCCCCGAACCTGAGGCCCCTGCTCCTACATACATAGTTACCTGCGCGGAGCGGAGCAGGACGTGTATTTTTTTTGCAATAATGTCCGAAACAAAGAGTGTGGTTCCATCGAAAGAAAGGACAGAATCGGCCAGATGCGTCGTAGCATCGGCGGTTGATACCACATTTTGAGTGGTCTCGCCTCTCAGGCTGACCTCAAGCAAAACATTGCCTCTGACAGGTTGAATCAGGGCGTTTCGCACCTGGGGATCGAACGAAATCCCCTCGCCCGCGCGAACTTCGCCAGCCGGTTCCGACAATTTGCGGAACACATACTTTTGCGGTTCCCAGGGGTTGCCATTCTCCCAGACTACCACGCTGCCCTGGGCGACGCCAAAAATGCGCATGCTGCTGGGGTCGAGGGCGATGTCGCGAACATACACGGTTCCCGGCGCGCGAGGAACCGCCCCTGTTGGCCGGCCCGTGGCGGCGTCAAATACAAGAATCTCACCCCAGTCCACAACTAGAAGAAGGTAGGAACCGACTGTGTCAACTCCAAGGCAGCGGCGATTGGGCCGAATCTCTCCATTTGTTCCAAATGCCGCGTCTGGAGTTCCATCGGGCCTGTATTTGCGCAGAAAACATGTGGCGGCTGTGCCAGTATCTCCCGATACAAAAAAACTTCCATCGGCGGCGCAGGCAATTCCGCCATATCCGCGTTGTGGTTCAAAGGCAGTCCGGCACAGTTCGAAAACCTGAGGCGAATCGCTCATCGGGTTCCGGATGAGCAAGGCCGGGAGTTCAGCGGGCGCGGTGCCTGCGGAAGTGCTGTTGAATGTAGCGCACAGTAAATCGCCCGACGGCGTAGCCGCCAGAAAAGAATAAAAATACGAAGGGACTTTGAGCGTCCCCGCAGGCTGCCATAATGCCAGCGCAGGAACTGGTGAGAGAAGCAGCGCGGCGATTAGAATCCTGAGAAGATAAACTTTTTCCAGAGCGGAGGTGACAAAACAAGGCGCACAGCAGGCCGCTTTGTTGCTCATGAAAATCTCCGTGAGCGGGCGGGGCGTGGTTTCGGCTACAAGAGAATAAAAACTGCCTCTTGTCCCCGTCCACTCCCATCCTTTTTGAAGTTACGCCCTTCATTGGGCGAAGTCAATCCAATGATACAAAAAGTGAGCAGGTATAGCCTTATGCAAAACGAAATTGTCTTTGAGGAAACCAGGGAAAGCATGATTAATGGATTAATCAGGATAACATAATACAGAGAGACTGCCAAAAATATCATGCTGTTTTTTGTTCGCCAACCCCACACGGACAGGGCTGCTTGGGGCGGTGGAGTGTTGGAATTTGCAAAAACAATTCCATGCCGGCGCTTTAGTCGCAAAGCGGCTTCTAGCGGCCAGAACAACCCCCTCAAATTCCCCGGCGTTGTTATGGCTCTGGAGTTCCCGCGGAAAGAAGTTCCCCCACAGAAACCGCCCGATACCCTTCTTGCTCCAGCAGATCAAGCAAGGCGGGCAGAGCCTGCAATGCTGGACGCGGGCGGTCATGGAGCAAAATGATCGATCCGGGAATCAAATTGGATCGGATACTTTTGAGGATTTTTTCGCTTGTCGCTCCGGATTTCCAGTCCGCCGGATCGATGTTCCAGCCGACCATGATTTTTCCGGATTGAAAAGCGCGCTGGCGAAGAGGTTCGGCGGCATTTCCATAGGGAAAACGCCAAAGGGGAATGGAATCCTGAGCACCTGCATCGCGCAGGGCGCGCTCCGCCTTGGCCATGTCTTCCCATGCCGCCGCTCCCCCAAGCCGCCTTAGGTCGGAATGCGTCTGGCTGTGATTGCCGATTTCAAATCCCCTGCGCGACACCTCTGCCACCAATTCGGGATATGCGGCGGCGGTTCGCCCCACAAAAAAGAAAGTAGCGTTCGCGCCACGGCTCTCCAGCGTGTTGATCAGCGCCATTGTGCTCGAAGGCGAAGGACCATCATCAAATGAAAGCGCCACCAGACGTTCAGAGGTTGAAACCTGGCGAATCACGCGCGCTCGCACTGAATCGGAAATCTTGGGAATGCGTGCAGCGGCGCGTGCCGATGAAACGGCCCCAACTTTTGCCGATTCCACTATGGCTTTCTGTTCCAATCCGCCGCCGGGGGCCATTCCCGCAGAAGGTCTGGGCATGGCAGAGGCATTTGAAGAGTTTCGGCGCGAGGGGAATTCGGCTGGATTCTGCGGCGCGCTGGGCGAAGTGAAATTTGCGGGAGCGGCAGAGGCCGCCAGACACGGAGCGGCGGGCTTGGCCTCCTTGATTGGCGTCGCCGAGGCAGCGCGTTGTTGTGAATCAGCAGGGGGCAGGGAGGCGGGGG
>CAYUNT010000056.1:0-23251 GCA_964446285.1 uncultured Candidatus Sumerlaeota bacterium
ACAACTCACAACTCACAACCCACAACCCACCACTCACAACTCACAACCCACAACTTCTTCTTCTCGTATTGAAATCTTTATACTTATTTCGCTAGACGCGCTTCGGTTTTCCTGATACGTAGAGGTCCCGACGCGTGGAGGCGCAGGAACGGCCAGCGCGCGAAGCGGTTTTGGCCCTGTCCGAACCGCTTGCGCCGCGGGGAGTCACCGGACGCTTTTTCGCCTTTTTTCCACCGCCCTTGCGACGATTGAGAATTCCCCGCGAGTTCCGTTTGTCGGCCGGTTTCTTTGCGCTCACGCCGGAAAGGCATCCCTAGCCATGTTGGAACAAGGAGTTCTCGTTCTGAACCGTAACTGGACGGCGGTCCATGTTTGCAATGTCCGCCGTGCGCTGATCCTGCTTGTGCAGGATATGGCCAAGGTCGTTACTGAGGACTATCAGACCTACGATTTTAATTCCTGGCGCCAGTTGAGCGCGCATCTTGCCAGCGATGGCAACCGGTTTGTCCACACGCCGACGTTCCAACTTATGGTGCCCGAGGTCATTATGCTGCTCGGGTTTCACAAGATGCCGCCGCGAACGGTGAAATTTAACCGCCGCAATATCTATTTGCGCGACAATTATACGTGCCAATACTGCGGACGGCGTCCGCCGCGCGAGGACTTGACGATAGACCATATTATTCCGCGCTCGAGGGGCGGGCGTTCGACATGGGATAACGTGGTCCTTGCCTGCCTCGAATGCAACGTCCGCAAAGGCAGCCGCACGCCAGAGGAAAGCGGAATGCGGCTGATCCACGGCCCGCGGCGCCCGCACTGGCTGGCGACGCTGCGCCATACGCTCAAGGGACCGTCGCGTCCGATTTGGCAAAAATTCGTCGATGCCGCTTATTGGGAAGTGGTTCTCGTCGAGGAATAACGGTCTGCTAAAAAGCCGGAGAATACGGGAACCCGTGGCGCGGAATGCCCGGGTCGGCGGGGATTGTATTGTTCTGCCGCTTCCATGATCAGAAACGATGCAAGGCACATTCGTCGGCAAGATGCATCCGCAGGCTTGGAATGGGCATATCTATCAGTCGCCTCGCGATTTATCGCGAGGTTTTGAGAATTGAATGAAAAGAAATAACCGTTTCAACGGTTTTCCCGGCCCAACAAGAGCAAACCGTTGAAACGGTTTTCGAGACCTAGCCCTATTTGATTCCTCGCGATAAATCGCGAGGCGAATGATACTGTATCCGATTTCTTTTCCGGCATACCTGACTCTGAATAGCTGCTGCATCCGTGATCGCGGAGTGGTCTTCATTGTTGACCTGCGGGTTATGTTTGTGTCTGGTTCGGATCAGTTTTTGTGTGCGCGGTGGGATGGCGGTTTGATGTTTTGCCTTTCTCAGACGACGGGCTATGCCATTTTGGCGCTGGCGTGTCTCGACGGGCCGGATGGGAATCCCGTTCAGGTGCGCGACGTGGCGGATTTTACGGGGATTTCCAAGCCGTATCTGTCGAAGATCATTCACGCGCTGGGCGCAAAGGGCCTGGTGGAAACCAAGCGGGGACGCAAGGGTGGCGTGCTTCTGGCCCGCGATCCCCGAGCGATCACCGTGATTGAAGTGGCACGCGCCGTGGAGGGAAATGAATGGGCGCAGCGATGCGTTCTTGGGCTGGCCGAATGCAGCGACGAGCGGGCTTGTCCGATGCACTTTTTCTGGAAACCTCTTGCGCAAACGATACGTGAGCGGCTAGAGGAACTCACGCTGGCGCAAGTGGCGGAATTCGAAAGCCGCCACGCCCTGGGGCGCCTGGCGGACAAAGGGACATCCCCCATAGCGGAGACAATTGGCAAACGATTCGGAATCACTTCCTCCGAGGGTGCTGTTTCGCCCTCTTCCTCCACTCGATCATCAATACTTTTGGGATGGAATCCTGGGGCTGGTAATAAAACCAGCGAAGTTCCCAATTCATGATGAGCGAATCAACAACCTTCACTCCGGACAAGCCGTCGGTAATAGACACAAAGGGTTTGGAAGCGCTTCTCGCCTATCTGGCAGGCGAAGGGTATCGGATTGTCGGCCCTTCGGTTCGCGAGGAGGCGGTGGCGCTGGGCGAAATTGCCTCGATTGCGGATTTGCCCGCCGGCTGGTCCGACGAGCAGGAGGCGGGGCGTTACCGGCTGCGGCGCTCGGAGAATGGCAAGTTTTTTGACACCAATGCCCCCGCGCAGGGCTGGAAGCAGTATTTGTATCCAGCCGTGACGCCGTTATGGACGGCGGAGCGCAAGGGAGGCGGCTTCGAGGCGTCGCCCGCGAAAAACTCGGCGGTCGATGAGCCGCCGCTGGCGCTTTTTGGGATATGCGCATGCGATTTGGCGGCGCTGGATGTTCTCGACCGCGTGCTAGCGGCCGGTCCGAACGGCGCGCAAGACTACATGGCGCGGCGCGCGAAAGCGCTGGTTGTGGCCGTGAACTGCACGCGCGTGGGTGGAACGTGCTTTTGTGCCTCGATGGGGACGGGTCCACGGGCAACGAAAGGTTATGATCTGGCTTTGACTGAATTGTCGGCGGCAAAGGGCGGCCAAGGGCATGAGTTCGTGGCGGAGGCCGCTTCGGAGCGGGGGCGGGCGGCGCTTGGGGCGATTCCGCATCGCTCGGCGGAACAGAAGGAGATTCAGGAAGCCAGGCGCCTGACGGATGAGGCGGCGAAGTCGATGGGGCGGCGGCTCGAAACCAAGGGGCTTCGCGATGCCCTTATGGCCAATCTCGAACATTCGCATTGGGAGGCGGTGGCGCAGCGATGCCTGACATGCGCCAATTGCACACTGGCCTGCCCCACTTGCTTTTGCCACACAATCGAGGACTCGACAGACATCGCCGGACAGCGCGCCGAACGCCGCCGTTTGTGGGACAGCTGTTTCGGAATCGAGTATTCTTATATCAGCGGCGGGAGCGTTCGCCAATCGGCCATGTCGCGCTACCGCCAGTGGATGACGCACAAACTGGCCACTTGGGTGGATCAGTTTGGCGTGTTTGGGTGCGTCGGGTGCGGACGGTGCATCACATGGTGCCCTGTGGGCATCGACATTACCGAGGAAGCGCGAATCATCCGCGAAAACGCTCGCCCAGCCGCGGCGGATCGTGCCCAGGGAGCGAAATGACATGGAAACAATGGATCAAATTCTGGCCGAGCATCCTTTCCTAAAAGACTTGGCTCCCGAGTATTTGCAGTTGTTGGCGGGATGCGCGAAGAACGTCCGGTTCAATGAGGGGGAAGTAATCTTCCGCGAGAACGGCGAGGCGAACGAGTTTTACCTGATTCGCCATGGAAAAGTGGCCCTCGATATTTACGCGCCGCCGCGGGGAACACTGACCATCGAGACGTTGCGCGAGGGCGACATTCTGGGCTGGTCGTGGCTGATTCCGCCCTACAAATGGCGATTCGAGGCCCGTGCGGTGGAACTGACTCGCGCCCTGGCGCTCGACGGCGCCTGCCTGCGCGGAAAGTGCGAGGCGGATAAGGCCCTTGGTTATGAATTGCTCAAGCGGTTCTCGGGCGTGATCGCGCAACGCCTTGAATCCACTCGCCTTCAACTGCTTGATCTTTACGGAACCCACCCGGGGCCGCACTCTCGAAAATGACGCCGCGATGAAGGATGCCGCTGCTATGACGCCTTGCGCCACCGAAACAACCATGATGACCGTCCCGTGCCGGGTGGAGCGTGTTGTGCGCGAAACGAGCGACACGTTCACGCTTGATCTCAAACCGCCCAGCGGCGCCAGCAGGGAAGGAGCGCGCGGATTTTCGTTCGCTCCGGGCCAATTCAACATGCTCTATGTGTTTGGCGCGGGCGAAATTCCCATCTCGATCAGCGGCGATCCGGACCGTCCGGATCAACTGATCCACACGACGCGGGCGGTGGGCGTGGTCACAAAGGCCATGCGCAACCTCAAGCCGGGAGATCAACTGGGCGTGCGCGGGCCGTATGGATCGGCCTGGCCGGTGGAGCGCGCGCGCGGGCATGACGTCGTAATCGTGGCGGGCGGGATCGGCTTGGCGCCTTTGCGTCCGGCAATTTACCGCATCCTGGCGCGGCGCGGCGAATTCGGAAAGGTTGTCTTACTCTATGGAGCGCGCACGCAGGAAGACATCCTTTTCAAAAAGGAACTTTCTCGCTGGGCCGGGCGGTTTGACATCGATGTGTATGTGACGGTGGACCGCGCGACGGCCAATTGGCGGGGAAATGTCGGCGTGGTGACGACGCTCATCAAAAAGGCCCCCTACGACCCGTTTGATGCAATGGCGATGGTCTGCGGACCCGAGGTCATGATGCGATACGCGGTGCAGGAGTTGCTCAAACGCGGCCTGGCGGAGCGAAATGTGCATCTCTCGATGGAACGCAATATGAAATGCGGCGTGGGGCTGTGCGGGCACTGCCAGTGCGGCCCGGTGTTCATCTGCCGCGAAGGGCCGGTTTTCCCCTATGAGCGGGTTCGCGACTTCTTCGGGATGCGGGAGGTCTGATGCCCCAATGTCCACGAAATCCTCCCCAAAACCCAAACTGGCCGTATGGAAATTCGCATCGTGCGATGGCTGCCAATTGAGCCTGCTCGATTGCGAGGATGAATTGCTCGCCGTGGCGGGCGCGGTCGAAATCGCAAACTTCCCCGAGGCCTCGCGCGCCGTCGTGAAGGGGCCGTATGACCTGTCGCTCGTCGAGGGATCGATCACAACGCCTCATGACGCGGAGCGGATTCACAAAGTCCGGCGCGCGTCGAAGCGGCTGGTGACGATCGGCGCGTGCGCGACGGCCGGCGGCATCCAGGCGCTGCGGAATTTCAAGGATGTGAAGGCGTTCACGTCGATTGTGTATGCGCGCCCGGCGTGGATCGAGACGCTGGGGCGCTCGACGCCCATCGCCGACCACGTGTTTGTGGATTACGAGTTGCGCGGCTGCCCGGTGAATAAATTGCAGTTGGTCGAGGTGCTGAGCGCGTTTCTGAATGGGCGCAAGCCGAACATCTCGCCCGTGAGCGTGTGCGTTGAATGCAAGCGGCGCGCGACAGTGTGCGTGATGGTTGCGCGCGGGATGCCGTGCCTCGGCCCCGTGACGCATTCGGGTTGCGGGGCGATCTGCCCATCGTATGGGCGGGGATGCTATGGCTGCTTTGGGCCGAAAGAAACGCCCAACACAGCGGCGCTGAGCGAGCAACTGGCGCGGCAGGGAATGCCGGAAGACAACCTGGTTCGGACGTTCCGGACGTTCAACGCTTATGCGGAGGCATTCTACAAGGAGAGCGTGGCGCATGAAGGCTAACTCCACGAAAAAGCCGGGCGGCAGCTCCTCAGGCAGCAGCGGCGGGGCGGGGGCCAGGCGGCGGACGATCCGAGTGGATTACCTTGCGCGCGTCGAGGGCGAGGGCGGGTTGTTTGTGCGCGTGCGGGATAACGAGGTTGTCGAGGCCAAACTGAAAATCTTCGAGCCGCCGAGGTTTTTTGAGGCGTTTTTACGCGGGCGCCTGGCCGCGGAAGCGCCGGATATTACAGCGCGCATTTGCGGCATCTGCCCCGTGGCATATCAGATGAGCGCGGTTCACGCGATTGAAGACGCCTGGGGCGCGCACGTGGATGGGCCGTTGCGCGAGTTGCGCCGCCTGCTTTATTGCGGCGAGTGGATCGAAAGCCATGTGCTGCATGTGTTTTTGCTGCATACTCCGGATTTCCTGGGCTATGAAGACGCGATCCGCATGGCCAAGGACCACCCGCGCGAGGTGACGCAGGCGCTGGCGTTGAAGAAGGCCGGCAACGACATTGTGAATCTGCTCGGCGGACGCGAAATCCACCCAATCAATGTGCGCGTGGGCGGATTTTACCGAATTCCATCTCGAAAGGAATTCGCGGCGCTGCGCGAAAAACTCGAGAAGGTCCGCGGATTCGCCCGCGAGGCGGTGCGCTTTGTGGCGTCGCTGCCATTTCCGGATTTCGAGCGCGACTATGAGTTTGTGGCGTTGCGCCATCCATCGGAATATCCCTTCTGCGAAGGGCGGCTCGCCTCGAACAAGGGGTTGGACATAGCTCTCAAGGAATATAACGATTATTTTATGGAGGAGCATGTCGAGCATTCGACATCGCTCCAGTCCGTCATCAAGGCGCGCGGTTCGTATTTCACGGGTCCGCTGGCGCGCGTGAACCTGAATTTCGACCGCCTGACGCCAGAAGCGCGCGAGGCGGCGCTGGAAGCGGGCCTTGAGCCGCCGTGCCGAAATCCGTTCAAGAGCATTATTGCGCGCGCTGTCGAAACGCTATGGGCGGTGGACGAGGCACTGCGGATTCTCGACACGTTCGAGCCGCCGGACGCGCCATACATGAAAATCGAGCCTCGGGCGGGCATCGGCCACGGCTGCACGGAAGCGCCGCGCGGGATTTTATATCATCGTTACGCGGTCAATGCGAATGGGGCGATCGAGGAGGCGAAAATCGTTCCGCCCACTTCGCAGAACCAGCGTTGCATCGAAGAGGATTTGCGCCAGTATGTGGGCCGTTTTCTGGATGAACCGGATGACCGGCTGCAGTGGCAATGCGAGCAGGCGGTGCGCAATTATGACCCTTGCATATCGTGTTCGACTCACTTTTTGCGCCTTCGTGTGGAACGGGAGGGCGCGCGGTGAAGCCGCTGCGCAATGTTAAGATTTTGCAAAGAGTGGTTATTGGCATAGGAAATGCCTTGCGCGGGGACGATGGCGCGGGTCTTTTGGTGGTTTGCCGATTGCGCGAGGCTGCCCGGAACATTCCTTGCGTAAGCATGGAAGAAGGGGGCGGCGGCGCGCTGATGGCAGCGTGGGAGGGGGCGGATACGGCCATCGTGGTGGATGCGGCGTTTTCGGGAGAAGAGCCGCCGGGAACAATCCACCGGTTCGATGCGGCGAATGAGCCGGTTCCAGCATATCGAGGGTTTCGCGGCTCTTCGCACGCAATGGGAGCGGCGGAAGAAATCGAGCTGGCTCGCGCCTTGGGACGGCTGCCGCGCCGGTTGATTGTGTATGGGATCGAAGGCGGGCGGTTTGGAATCGGCGAGGAGATGAGCGAGGCGGTGCGGGAGGCCGCCGAAAAGGTCGCCGGCCGGATCATGGGCGATCTGGGATTGATCTTGGCGCCTGAAGAGCGCCAGTCAGGTGGAGGAGAGGCGAGGATTCGGCCTGGGAGTCGGACGCCCAGGGGCCGCGGAAGTGAAAGGAGAAAAGGTCCATGCCTGTAGAAACGGAAACTGACTCGCCACCGCTTGATGACAAGCGGTGGAAGCTTGTCGAGTCCACCATGCGGCGGCATGGGTTTAGTCCAAACGCACTGATTGAAACGCTTCACACAGTTCAGGAGGCTTTCGGATATCTTGACGAAGATGTCCTTAAATATGTCGCCAAGTCTCTGCGGATGCCTTTAAGCAAAATTTACGGAGTGGCGACATTCTATCATCATTTCACGCTTAAACCACAGGGACGACATACCTGCGTGGTCTGCACAGGAACGGCCTGCTATATCAAAGGGGCCAATGAGATTCTGGAAGAGCTGGAGAAGGAATTCGGGGTTGGCGAGGGGCAGACAACGCCGGATGGCAATCTATCGGTGCTGACGGCACGCTGTTTCGGAGCGTGCGGCCTGGCGCCTGCGGTGACTTTGGATGGCGACATGTTTGGCAAAGTGCCTGCCTCAGAAGTGGTCAAGCGCGTGAAGAGGTGCTGCCATGAATCCTGAGGAAATCAAAAAAATAGCCCAAACCGAACGCGAGACACAGGCCAAAACAGAACACCATCTGCATGTGTGCATGGGAACTGCTTGCCTTTCCTCGGGCGCGGACAAGGTGCAAAAGGCGCTCGCGACCGAGATAAAAGCGCAGGGCAAGGAACAATGCTGCAAAATTCGCGGCGTGGGATGCCTTGGATTGTGCGCCGAGGGTCCGCTTGTCTCTGTGGAGCCTAAGGGATGGCTCTACCGCGATGTAAAGCCCCAGGACGCCAAGGAAATCGTCGAGACTCTTCCGAGCGGTCCGGTCAAGCGGATGCAGCTCGATACGAGCCTTCCTTTCTTCACACGCCAGAAACTGATCGTTCGCGAAAACGCCGGACGCATTGATCCCGAGCGCATCGAGGACTCGATCGCCGCCGGAGGCTACATGGCCTTCATTCGCGCGCTGACTGAAATGACCCCTCACCAGGTCATTCAGGAAATCGTGCAGAGCGGCTTGCGCGGACGCGGCGGCGCGGGATTCCCGACCGGCCTGAAGTGGACGACGGTCTCCAAAGCGCACGGCGACAAGAAATACGTGATCTGCAACTCGGACGAAGGCGATCCGGGCGCTTTCATGGACCGCAGCGTGGTCGAGAGCGATCCGCACCGCGTGCTCGAAGGCATGGCAATCGCCGGTTACGCGACGGGCGCGAGCGAAGGTTATGTGTATATCCGCGCCGAATATCCGCTGGCGATCAAGCGTCTGAAAAAGGCGATCCAGCAGGCTGAGCGCATGGGCATTCTGGGAAGCGGATGCTGCGGAACGACGTTCAACTTCTACGTGCAAATCCGCCTGGGTGCCGGGGCGTTTGTCTGCGGCGAGGAAACCGCGCTCATTGCCTCGATCGAAGGCAAGCGCGGAGCGCCGCGTCCGCGTCCGCCCTATCCGGCCCAATATGGACTATGGGGCAAACCGACGCTAATTAATAACGTGGAATCCCTGGCGAATGTTCCTCCGATCATCAGCCGCGGCGCGCAGTGGTATTCCTCGATAGGAACGGAAAAAAGCAAGGGCACGAAGATATTCGCCCTCACCGGCAAGGTTCGCAATACGGGCCTGATCGAGGTGCCGATGGGCATCACGCTGCGCGAGATCGTCTATGACATCGGAGGCGGCTTCCCCGAGGGGCGAAAGTTCAAAGCCGTGCAAACGGGCGGTCCGTCGGGCGGATGCATTCCCGAGGAATTGCTCGATTTGCCGGTGGATTATGAATCGCTCATCAGCGCCGGTTCGATGATGGGTTCGGGCGGCATGATTATCATGGACGATACCTCGAACATGGTGGATGTGGCCCGCTACTTTATGGAGTTCTGCATGACAGAATCCTGCGGAAAATGCATTCCGTGCCGCGTAGGAACGGCGCAAATGCACGATCTGCTGCAAAAATTCTGCGCGGGGAAAGCGGGTGGCGCGGACCTCAAACTGCTCGAGGAATTGTGCGATGTAGTGAAGCACACCAGCCTGTGCGGTCTTGGGCAAACCGCCCCCAATCCCGTCCTGAGCACATTGCGTTACTTCCGCAAGGAATACGAATCGTGTGTGAAGGGCGGCGGCGCAGCGGGCGGCAATGGCTCCGGCGCGGCAAGCCCGAGAGCGGAGGCGTAATGCAATGACCCAGCCAGTTCGCATTAAAACACTCAAAATAGATGGGCGCGACTGCGGAGGGCGCGAAGAGGAAACCATTCTCGAAGTAGCGCAGGAAAACGGCATCCCAATACCAGCCCTGTGCTATGTGGAAGGGTTGTCCGCCGTCGGCGCCTGCCGCTTGTGCCTTGTCGAAATCCAGGGGCGTCCGCGCCTTTTCCCGGCGTGCATGACCGTGATCGAAGAAGGCATGGAAGTCTTCACGAATACGGAACGCCTCAAAAACTACCGCCGCCTGATCCTCGAGATGCTCTTTTCGGAGCGCAACCACACCTGCGCGGTGTGTGTGTCGAACGGACGGTGCGACTTGCAGGCCATGGCGCAGCAAATTGGCATGACGCATGTTCATGTTCCGTATCGCTACCCGCGCATGGAAGTGGATGCCTCGCATCCGCGGTTTGTGGCGGATCAGAACCGCTGCATCCTTTGCACGCGATGCTTGCGCGTATGCGATGAGATCGAAGGGGCGCATACCTGGGACCTGATGGGACGCGGGGTGGACACGCGGGTGATTACGGACCTGATGGCGCCCTGGGGCGAGTCGGAAAGCTGCACGAGCTGCGGCAAATGCGTTCATGTCTGCCCGACGGGCGCACTCTCGGAACGCGGGCGTTCGGTGGCCGAAATGGCCAAACGCCGCCAATTCCTGCCGTATCTCACCCTCATGCGGGAGGGGAGAAAATGAAGAAACTCACAATGGCCACAGTCTGGCTTGATGGATGCTCGGGGTGCCACATGTCGTTCCTCGACATGGATGAGCGCCTCGTGGATCTGGCCGGCAAGGTCGAACTGCTCTTCAGTCCATTGGTCGATGCGAAGGAATTCCCCGAGAATGTGGATATTGCGCTGGTGGAAGGGGCTGTCAGTTCAGTGGAAGACGAGGAAAAAATCCGCCACGTCCGCGCCCGGACGCGCTGTCTGGTTTCGCTGGGCGATTGCGCGGTAACGGGCAATGTCCCGGCCATGCGCAATGCCTTCGGGGTCCGCGCGACGCTCGAACGCGGATATGTGGAAAATGCCACGATCTCATCGGGCGCGCCCACAGAAATGGTTCCGCGCCTGCTTGAACGCGTCCGCCCCATTCATGAAGTGGTGCCTGTGGATGTGTTTGTTCCCGGATGCCCGCCGTCGGCCGATGTCATTTTCTACACGCTGTCGGAGTTGCTGGAAGGGCGGATTCCGGACCTCAGCAACCACACGCGGTTCGGGAAGTAGTTTGGAGGCCGCTTTTTTATGCCACGCACAATAGAAATAAGTCCCATTACGCGCATCGAGGGCCACTCGAAGATAACCATTCACCTGGACGAGAAGGGAATGGTGAGCGATGCGCGTTTTCATACCACGCAATTCCGCGGTTTTGAGAAACTTTGCGAGGGGCGGCCGTTCTTCGAGATGCCCTCGCTCATGGCGCGCACCTGCGGCATCTGCCCGGTCAGCCACCTGATCGCCTCGGCCAAGGCCTGCGACCAGCTGCTCGCCGTCCGAATCCCCGAGACGGCCTCGAAACTGCGCCGGATTCTCAATCTCGCCCAAATTCTACAGTCGCACGCGCTCAACTTTTTCCACCTGAGCTCGCCCGATCTTCTGCTCGGAATGGATAGCGAACCCAAAAAGCGCAACTTGTTCGGGCTGCTCGAAGCGCATCCGGACAAGGCGCTCGATGGCATCCGTCTGCGCCAATACGGGCAAAAGATCATCGAACTGCTAGGCGGCAAACGCATTCACCCTTCGTGGGTGGTTCCGGGCGGCGTGAATGAACCGCTGACGGAAATCCGCCGCAGCCAGATTCTCGCAGGGCTTCCTGAAGCGCTGGCCATTGTGCAGCGGACGATCGGCTGGTTCAAAGGCTTGCTGGACAAGTTCCACAAGGAGATTGGCACGTTCGCCAATTTCCCGACGCTGTTTCTCGGCCTGGTCACACGCAAAGGCGGGCTGGAATTATACGACGGTGTCATTCGCGTCGTTGATTCGGCCGGCAACATCATTGCGGACAAATTGGACCCGACGGACTACGCGGAATACATCGAGGAAGCCGTCGAACCGTGGACCTACATGAAGTTCCCCTATTACAAGCCGCTGGGGTATCCGGGCGGGGCGTATCGCGTGGGGCCGCTGGCGCGTCTGAACATCGCGGACCGGTGCGGCACGCCGCTGGCCGACCAGGAGTGGGCGGAGTTTCGCGAGCGAGGCACGGTGCTGAGCAGTTTTCATTACCACTATGCGCGGCTGATCGAGATGCTTTTCTGCATCGAGCGCATCAGCATCCTTCTTAACGACCCGGAGATCCTCAGCCGCCATATCCGCGCGCACGCCGAGCCAAACAGCCTCGAAGGCGTGGGCGTTTCGGAAGCGCCTCGGGGAACTCTGATTCATCACTATAAGATCAACGAACAGGGCTTGGTTACCTGGGCCAATCTGATCATCGCCACGGGACACAACAACTTGGCCATGAATCGGGGCGTCCTGCAAGTCGCGAAGAACTTCGTTGATGGAACCAAGTTGAAAGAAGGCATGTTAAATCGCGTGGAGGCAGTGATCCGCGCGTTTGATCCGTGCCTGAGTTGTTCCACGCACGCGCTTGGAGAGATGCCGCTTACGATCGAACTGCGCGCTGCGGGCGGTGAGTTGGTGGATTCCATCCGGCGGAATGATTCATGAACTCCGTATGCCTCATCGGGTATGGGAATCCGCTCCGCCAGGATGATGCCGCGGGCTGGGAAGCCGCGCGGAGGCTGGAAGAGAAATACGGACATACCCCTGGGGTTGAAATCCTTGCGCTTCATCAGCTGACGCCCGAGTTGGCGGATACTCTGAGCCATTCGAGCCTGGCGGTGTTTATCGACGCGGCGCGCGATGGGGAGGGCAAGCCTGGCGAGGTGCGCGTGCGGAGAATCGCCAGTCCTTCGGAAAGAAACAGGGCGGGGGAGGGTTTAGGGCAGGCGGAAACAGCAGCGCCCGGAGCGTCGGCGCCCGGCAACGCCCCGGGGATTTTCGCCCATCATCTTACGCCCTGGACTTTGCTCGAGTATGCAAAGGCTTGGTTTGACAGGGCGCCCGGGGCTGTAGTAGTTTCTATTTATGGTGAGCGGTTTGGGTTTGGCGAGGGCCTTTCCGAGCGGGCGGAGCAGGGGCTGCGCCGGGCGCTGGAGGACATCGGGAGGCTTTTGAATTCCAGGATGGACGCCATTTCCCAACAGGATTGTCCCAATGCATGACGTCGCATGTGTTCGGTCTTTGGTATCGGAAGCGCTGCGGCGGGCGGAATGTGCGGGAGCGAAACGGGTGGTGTCGGTAAGCATGAGCAGGTCGAGCGCGTTCCCAGTGGAATTGCTGCTGGGGGCTTTTGCCATGTTGTCGCGGGGAACAGCGTTGGAGGGAGCGCGGCTTACTGTTGAGACGGTGGATTTGGTGGCGGATTGCCCATGCGGGCATTCGCAGGTGGTTACGCGCGCGGACATGAAAAATCGCAAATTCATTTGTCCATGCTGCGGGCGTGGGTTCGAGGCGGAGGATGCGGAGGGTGTGCAATTGGTGAACATGATCGTGGAGGAGCCAGCTCTTTCGCCTTACCGATCGTAAGTTCGGAGCGACGAGCGCATAACGAGAGCGGGAATCTGGCCGAATGGAGGCTGAAGATGAGTGAAGTCAAACAAGTCCTGAAGTTCGACGCGGAACGGAAAAAGGATTTCGCGCAGGACCTGATGTCGGATCCGGGGTGCGAGAAATTGCACCAATGCATCCAATGCGGGACCTGCTCGGCATACTGTCCGTTCAGCGCATTCATGGATTTCACGCCGCGGAGATTGATCCAGTTGACGCGCGCGGGATTCAAAAAGGAAGTGCTGAGCAGCCAGACCATCTGGCTGTGCACGGCCTGTTACGGCTGCACGGCGGAATGTCCGAAGGAAATCAAGATCACGGACATCATGTATGCGCTAAAGCGCCGCGCTTTGGCGGAAGGCGTTCAGCCGAGGAAGTTCCCTGTGCCGATCATGGTGAAGGAATTCTACCGGATGGCCGGCAGAGAAGGCCGCGTGAACGAAAACATGCTGGCCAGCATCATGATGGGCAAACTGGTCATGGCCGGAAAAACCCCGCAACTTGGAATGGCCAAGGTGGGTTTGGGTCTGTGGAAAAGCGGACGCGCTTTGCCCTGGCAGGTAATTAAATCGGAACACATCGAACAAAAGCCACAACTGATGCGCCTGCTTGCGGCCGTTGGAGTCGGGGCGCGAAAGGGAGCAGCTTCACGATGAAATACCTCTACTATCCCGGATGCTCGCTTAAGGGCAATGGCATCGCCTACGAAGTGTCGTTTCTGGCGGTGTTTAAGGCGCTCGGTGTCGAAGTGCAGGAGATGGAAGACTGGAACTGCTGCGGAGCCACGGCGGTGCTGGCCGTTGATGAAACGGAAGCGACAGCCATGGCGGCGCGCAACCTGGCCATTGCGGAACAGAGCGGCCTGGACATCATGGCGCCATGCAGCGGATGCTACCTCGTCCTCGAAAAAACCCGCCGCTATATGGAGCAGTATCCCGAGCTGTCTGAACGGGTTCGCGGCGGACTCAAGGAAGTCGGCCTCGATTACAAAGGCACGGTGAAGGTGAAACACCCGCTCGAGGTCCTCTACAAGGAAATTGGATTGGAGGAGCTCAAGAAGCATGTGAAACGGCCCCTCAAGGACCTTCGCGTGGCGCCGTATTACGGATGCCAGATTGTCCGCCCGTATTCAGGCCTCGATAATCAGCACAATCCGATGTTCATGGACCACCTGCTCGAAGCCTGCGGGGCGACGGTAGTCGAGTATCCGCTCAAGACAAAATGCTGCGGCGCCCTGGTTGGCGGCACAGTTCCCGAGATGGGCCTGCAGCAGATTTTCTACCTCCTGAAGGAAGCCAAGCGGCGAAAGGCGGACATCGTCGCCACGATCTGTTCGCTATGCAATTTTAACCTCGATTCGTTCCAGCCGCTCATCGCCACGCAGTTCGAGGATGTAACGATTCCCGTAGTGTATATCACACAGCTAATTGGCCTGGCGCTCGGGATTCCCGCAAACGAACTGGCGCTGGAAAAACATAGCGTGCCGTCCAGGCCCGTGCTTTCGCCATTCGCGACGGCAGGCGTTTGATGCGCACGCGCGCTGGCGCGCCCTTCCCCCAGCCGGTGGGAAACGCGCAATTCTAGTTGTTCAATCGACGATTCAATGAAGGGAGCGCACAGTCCCATGGAAGAGAAAAACGGAAACATCCGAGTCGGTTTTTACATCTGCCACTGCGGGTCGAATATCGCCGGGGTGGTGGACGTTCAAGCCGTGGCGGATGCGGTGGCCAAGATGCCCGAGGTAATCGTATCGAAGACGTATAAATACATGTGCTCGGACCCTGGGCAAGACCTGATCCACAAGGACATTCAGGAACAGAAGTTGAACCGCATTGTCGTGGCTTCGTGTTCGCCGAGCCTGCACGAAATCACATTCCGCAAGGCAACAGCCAAAGGCGGCCTGAATCCGTATTATTTCCAGATGGTGAACATCCGCGAGCACGTTTCGTGGGTTCATACGGATAAAGAGGCGGCGACGGAAAAGGCGGCGGACCTGTGCCGCGCGGCCGTGAAGCGCGTGGCGCTGCACAAACCGCTCGAAAAGAAAAAAGTGCCGGTGAATTCCAACGTCCTGATTGTGGGCGGCGGGATCGCGGGCATTTCGGCGGCGCTGACGATTGCCAACGCTGGCAAGCATGTGTATCTGATCGAACGCGAACCGACGATCGGCGGCCACATGGCCAAGTTCGACAAGACGTTCCCGACGCTCGACTGCGCGGCCTGCATTCTTACCCCGAAAATGTCGGCGGTGCGCTCGCATCCGAACATCACACTGTGGACCTGCTCAGAAGTCGAGAAGGTCGATGGCTTTGTCGGGAATTTCAAGATCACCGTGAAGCGCAATCCGCGCTATGTGGACGAGGAGTTGTGCGTCGGGTGCAATGCGTGCGTTGATGCCTGCGTCTTCAAGAAGCCGAAGTTCCCCGATCAGTTCAACGAGGGCCTGAGCCTGCGCAAGCCGGTCTATATGCCCTTCCCGCAGGCGATTCCGCCCGTCGTGACCGTGGATGCGGAAAACTGCCTGTTTCTGAAAAATGGAAAGTGCAAGCAGCCGTGCATGGCCGCCTGCGACCGCAACGCCTTCAATTTCCAGCAGAAAGTCGAGCATAAGGAAGTCGAAGCGGGCGCTGTAATCATCGCCACGGGCTACAAGACGTTCGATCCCACGCGGTTTATCGAATACGGCTACGGCAGGTATCCGAACGTTTTCACGGCGCTTGAGATCGAGCGCCTGGTGAACGCGTCGGGTCCGACCGGCGGCGAAGTTGTGACGCGCGATGGCAAAACCCCTCAATCGGTTGCCATTGTCCACTGCGTCGGCTCGCGCAACAACCGCTACAACCGGTGGTGCTCGAAGGTTTGCTGCATGTATTCGCTCAAACTGGCGCACCTGGTCCACGAACACACTGGGGCGCAAGTCTTCAACTTCTACATCGACATGCGCACGCCTGGCAAAGGCTACGAAGAGTTCTACGACCGCCTTCTGAGCGAGGGCGTCCAGATGATCCGTGGGCGCGTGGCCGAAGTCTCCGACTGGGCCGTCACCCCCGAGGAAGAAGGAAAGCTCATCATCCGCGCGGAAGATACGCTGGCTGGATACGTGCGGCGTATTCCGGTGGACATGGTGGTGCTTTCGACGGGCCTGGAGCCGGCGACCGATGCGCAGGCCGTGCGCCGCATGTTCAACATTTCGTGCTCGGGCGAGGGCTTCTACATGGAGCGCCACCCGAAGCTGGCCCCGGTCGAAACGGCGACCGATGGCATATACCTGGCAGGCGTGTGCCAGGGTCCGAAAGACATCCCGGAAACCGTGGCGCAGGCGGGAGCGGCCGCCGCGCAGGCGCTGGCCCTTATCGACGCGGGCCACGTCGAACTCGAACCGAATACCGCGTATATTGACCGCGATAACTGCTCGGGATGCAAGACATGCGTCCCGATGTGTCCATATCATGCGATTTCGTTCAACGACGAGACGCTGCGGGCGCAGGTAAACGAGGCGCTGTGCAAGGGCTGCGGCACGTGCGTGGCGGCATGTCCGTCAGGCTCGGCCGGACAGAACTTGTTCGAGGACGAGCAGATTTACCGCGAAATCCAGGAGGTGCTGGCGCATGTCTGAGCAATGGGAACCGAAGATCGTCGCGTTTTTCTGCAACTGGTGCACCTACACAGCGGCGGACCTGGCGGGGGTTTCGCGCATGAAATACGCCCCGAATATCCGCGTGATCCGCGTGATGTGCTCGGGGCGGCTTGACCCGCAATTCATCATCGAGGCGTTCGCGCGCGGCGCAGACGGCGTGCTCATCGGCGGATGCCACCCGAATGACTGCCATTACATCGAGGGCAATTACAAGTGCCTGCGGCGCTTCTACCTGCTCAAGAGAATGCTTTCGGATATGGGAATTGAACCGGGGCGCTTCCGCCTCGAATGGATTTCCGCCGCCGAGGGCGAAAAGGTGAAGACCGTCGTCAATGAGATGGTCGAGCAGGTTCGGGCGCTCGGTCCGCTGGGAATGCCCTCCAAGTTCGAGCAATGGGACAAGGAAATCGAAGAACTGCATGACTCGATGGCCGGCATGGAAATGGCTGGCTCCGGAGCAAAGAAATAAACTCGCCTGGAATCGTCATGGACCCCAAAGACCGGAAATTGCTGGAGTTATTCGCCGCTCGCGTGCGCGAGTCATTCCCGGATGCTCGCATCTGGGCGTTTGGCTCGCGCGCGCGCGGCGATGCCCGGCCCTGGTCGGATTTGGACGTCTGCGTGGTTCTGGATGAGTTGAACGATGACCGCGACCGGAAAATCATCAACGCAGCGTGGGAAGTCGGATTCGAGCACGACGTGCTAATCTCGACAATTACTTACAGCCGCAGGGAATTCGAAGAAGGGCCTTGCGCTTTCAGCGGCCTTGTCAGGGCTGTGCATGGCGAAGGAGTCCCTGCGTGATCCCCGAACCGAAACGAGCGCTGGTTGCCTACCGTATGGAGCAGGCCGACGACAGCATGAAGATGGCGAAAATAGCACAGGAGCACGGACTTTTTCGCGACACGGTCAGCCGGTCATATTATGCTATGTTTTACGCGGTTCTTGCATTGATGGCATCTCGGGATCAAAAGACCGCAAAACATACTCAAACCATCGGATTATTCGACCTTCATTTTGTCAAAGAAAGCTTGTTTGACAAGCATTTTTCAAGCTGGCTTCACGAAGCTTTTGATCTTCGGCAGCGCGCGGATTATAGAGAAATGGTAACAATAACTCAACAGCGAGCGGGAGAGGTTCTGGACCATGCCACACAATTCGTGGCGGAGGTTCAGGCTTTTCTGTCCCGCACTCTCCCAAAGGAGTAAATTCTACAATGCCTGAAAAACCGAAAGTCGCATTTTACTGGTGCGCGTCCTGCGGGGGATGCGAGGAATCGGTGGTCGATCTGGCCGAGGACATCCTTGGCGTGGTCGAGGCCGTGGACATCGTTTTCTGGCCCGTGGCGATGGATTTCAAAAAGCACCATGTCGAAGCAATGGCGGACGGGTCGATTGTTGCTTCGCTCATCAATGGAGCCGTCCGAACCTCGGAACAGGAAGAAATGGCGCGTTTGCTTCGGCAAAAAAGCCAGATCGTGATCGCCTACGGCTCGTGTGCGCATCTGGGCGGAATCCCCGCGCTGGCGAATCAATTCGACCGCGAGCGGGTGATGAAATACGTCTATGAGGAATGCCCGACGGTCTATAACGAACGCGGAGTGCGTCCACAGCCGGAACTGAAGGAAGAAGGGCGCGTCGCCACGCTGCCCGAGTTCCGCAATGTGGTTCGCGCCCTCGATCAGGTTGTGAAGGTGGATTATTATCTGCCTGGCTGCCCGCCGACGCCCAAGTTGCTCAAAGAAGCGCTGGGCGCGCTGCTTTCGGGCAAGTTGCCGCCCAAAGGCACGGTCCTCGCGCCGGATGTCGGATTGTGCGACGAGTGTCCGCGCAAGGCCACCAAGCCCGCGGAATTGAGCATCGAGGAATTCAAACGCCCGCATTGGACGAAAATGGACCCGGAATTGTGCTTCCTGGCCCAGGGCGTCGTTTGCATGGGACCGGCGACACGGGCGGGATGCGATTCGCAATGCATCAAGGGTTGCATGCCCTGCACGGGCTGTTTCGGCCCGACCTCGCGCGTGCAGGACCAGGGAGCAAAGGCGCTTTCGGCTATATGCTCGGTAATGGCGCAAAAGGAAGATACCGACGTCGAGAAGGCCCTCGAAGGGATTCCCGATCCGGTTGGGACGTTTTATCGTTATGGGCTGGCACGTTCGATCCTCCGGCGCAAAGTCACGGCGGCCGGCTGAGACATCATACTCCGAGGTGAGTTGGACATGGAAAAACAAATCCAGGAAAAATGGAACGAAGGCCAGCAAAAGGCGGGCGCGGCCTATATGAAGAAGCGGCATGTTACGGTCGATCCGATCACTCGCCTTGAAGGCCACGGAAAGATCGACATCTTCCTCGATGACAAAGGCGAGGTGGAGCGCGCGTATTTCCAGGTGCCTGAGCTGCGCGGATTCGAGATTTTCAGCCTCGGACGCCCGGCGGAGGATATGCCGCAAATCACAAGCCGCATCTGCGGCGTGTGTCCGACGGCGCACCACATGGCCGCCACCAAGGCGCTCGACGATCTCTACAAGGTCGAGCCGACAAGCGCGGCGAAGAAAATCCGCGAACTGGTCTATAATACCTTCATGCTCGAAGACCACGCCCTGCACGTCTATGTGCTCGGCGGCCCGGACTTCATCGTTGGCCCGGACGCGCCACCCGCGGCGCGCAATATCGTGGGCGTCATCGAGAAGGCCGGCCTCGAAGTGGGCAAACGCGTAATCAGCACGCGGCGGCGTCTGCGCGAGTTCATCGCGTATGTCGGCGGCAAGGTGATCCACCCTGTGCTCGGATTGCCGGGCGGCGTGGCGAAAGGGATCGCAAAGGACGACCTGCCGAAGTTCAAGGAACTCTGCAAGGACGGCCTTGATTTCGCGAAGTTTACGCTCCAAATCTTCAAGGACATTGTCCTGAAAAACCCCGAGTATGTCAAACTCATCACCTCGGACGCCTATACGCATAAGACCTATTACATGGGTCTTGTGGACAAGAAAAACTGCGTGAACTTCTACGACGGCCAGATTCGCGTCGTGGACCCCGAGGGCAAGGAATACGCCAAGTTTGCTCCGCAGCAATATCGCGACTACGTGGCGGAACATGTCGAGCCGTGGAGCTACGTGAAGTTCAATTACCTTAAGCCCATCGGCTGGCAGGGATTCACGGAAGGCAAGGCGGGTGGCATCTATGCCGTGGCGCCTCTGGCGCGCCTGAATGCCTCGGACGGCATGGCGACCCCCGAAGCGCAAAAGGCATACGAGGAATACTTCAAGACGCTCGGACGCCCGGTTCACCACACGCTGGCCAATCACTACGCCCGCGTTGTCGAGATGGTCTATGCCGCCGAGCGCATGAATGAACTCATCAACGATCCGGAAATCACCAGCACGGACATCCGCACGATCCCGACGAACAAGCCGTCAGTCGGTGTGGGCGTTGTGGAAGCGCCGCGCGGAACCCTGTATCATCACTATGAAACCGATGAGCGGGGCATCCTGAACAAAGTGAACCTGATCGTGGCGACGCAGAACAACGCCTCGCGCATGGCGATGAGTGTCGAGAAGGCCGCCAAGGGACTCATCCACAAAGGCGACGTCTCGGAAAAACTCCTCAATATGGTCGAGATGGCATTCCGCGCCTACGATCCGTGCCATGCCTGCGCCACGCATACGCTGCCTGGCCAAATGCCGCTGATTCTTCGCGTGCGCAACCAGGCGGGCGAAGTGGTGCAGGAGATTGTCCGATGACGGACGCCTCCGCCTCCTCCGCCTCGTCTTCTTTGTCTTCGCTTTCTCCGTCCCGTCAGGGCAAAACGCTGGTTCTAGCGCTCGGGAATGACCTCCTGGGCGACGATGGCGTGGGGCTGCTGGCGGCTCGCCGGGTGCGCGGCGCGTTGGAGGAAGCGGCGGCGGGCGGGTCGGAAAATGGCGGCAGTGAATGCGTGGACATAGTGGAATCCGGCGAGGCGGGATTGGCCCTTCTCGAAATGATGGAGGGCTACCGCAACGCCATTTTGCTCGATGCGATCGTAACGGGCGCGCACCCGCCCGGCACGATCATCGAATTTGGCGTCGAGGATTTCGCGCGGGTTCTCGCCCCGTCGCCGCATTACGCCGGATTGCCCGAGGTGCTCGCCCTGGCGCGCCGGCTCGATGTGGATTTCCCCGAGGATATTCGAGTGCTGGCGATGGAAGTCGAGAATCCGTATGAGTTTCAGGAAACACTGACGGAGGCGGTGGGGCGGGCGCTGCCGGGATATGTGGAAGCGATTTTAGGCATTTTGCAGGAATGGAAGGCGGAAAGCGCCCATGCATGAATACTCCTTGATGGAGGGAATCATCGAGGCAGTAGTTGGCCAATTGAACCAGCAGGGAATCACAGCGCCCGGCAAGGTTCTGGAGATGCATCTGACGGTGGGCGCTCTTGATATTCATTCTCTGGAATCGTTCGAGCAGGCATTTGCGATTCAGATTCAGGGGACGCCTCTGGAGGGCGCGCGGGTGACTGTGAACGTAATCCCCGCGGAACTGGAATGCGAAGAGTGC
Source organism: uncultured Candidatus Sumerlaeota bacterium (assembly GCA_964446285.1). GTDB lineage: Bacteria > Sumerlaeota > Sumerlaeia > SLMS01 > CAYUNT01 > CAYUNT01. The sequence continues at coordinate 21,190 of CAYUNT010000056.1, forward strand.
GGATACAGCGGCCCGGTCGGAGAGGATGAGGCGGATGGGCACGACGCGATTCCCGTGGCGCAATGCCCTCGCTGCGGACGGGTTGTTGCCGTGCGCGGGGGGCGGGGAGTGACGAGTATCGAACTGGTGCTGGATGAAAACGAGATCGAGGAGGAATTGCCGCCTGCCCCCTGATGGAGGCGTTTATTATGGCCCCCGTTTGTGATTTTTATCACAAAGCGCATTGGGGACTGGGCTGGACGGGCCGGACGGGTCGGACAAGTCGGACAACCTGGAGACGGGGAGGGACTCATAAGGCCGGCAAAATAATCCGAATTTGCATGAGTTGTGAGGATAATGGCACGCGTAGAATTTTGGCAGGCTGGCTGGGTGGCAAGACGCATGACTTGTGACGAATGAACCTTCTTCTTGATGAGCAGTTTACGATGGCACAGACAGCCATTCCCGGTATCAAGCGGTTGCGCGTGGTGATCCGGGGAGCTGTCCAGGGAGTGGGATTCCGGCCCTTTGTATTCCGGCTGGCTGAGGCACGGCAATTGCGGGGATGGATTGTGAATTCGAGCCGGGGCGTGACCATCGAAGTAGAGGGATTGGAGGAGAATCTGAACGCGTTTCTCACGCGCCTTGAATCTGAAAAACCTCCCCGGGCCTCGATTCAAAGCCTTGAGTCCGTGCTTCTCGATCCGGTGGGTTTCAAAGGGTTTGAAATCCGGCGCAGCGAAGAAGCGGGAGAAAAAACCGCGCTCATTCTTCCCGACATCGCCACATGCCCGGATTGTCTGCGCGAGATGTTTGATCCGTCGGACCGGCGTTATCGTTATCCATTTATCAACTGCACCAACTGCGGTCCGCGCTACAGCATCATTCTGGGCCTGCCTTACGACCGCCCCAACACAACGATGCGCGGTTTCGGCCTTTGCCAGGCTTGCCGCGAGGAATACGAAAATCCGCATGACCGGCGGTTCCACGCGCAGCCGACATGCTGTCCGAGGTGCGGTCCGCGCCTGGCGTTGTGGGACGACCGCGGCTGGACCATCTCGGAAGGGGAAGGGGCGCTTGTGGAGGCGTGCGAAGCGCTGCGCGAGGGGCGGATTGTCGCACTGAAGGGGATCGGGGGATTTCAGCTGCTCGTGGATGCGCGCGACGCGGATGCGGTGCGGCGGCTGCGGCGTCTGAAACACCGCGAGGAAAAGCCCTTCGCGCTTTTGTTCCCATCGCTCGAGGATATCGAGGCGGTATGCGAGGTTTCCGAGTTGGAGCGGCGTTTGCTCAATTCGCCCGAGGCGCCGATTGTGTTGCTGCGCATCCTCGATGTGGCGCGCGCCGGGCAGGCGACTGATCTTCTTTCCTTCGAGGCAATCGCCCCGCGAAATCCGTATCTGGGCGCGATGATTCCCTATTCGCCGCTGCATCACCTGCTGATGCGCGAGTTGGATTTTGCCGTGGTTTGCACGAGCGGCAATCTGAGCGACGAGCCGATCTGCACGGACGAACGCGAGGTTTTAACGCGTCTGGGCGGGATCGCGGATGTGTTTTTGGTTCATAACCGCCCGATAGCGCGGCATGTGGACGATTCGATCGCGCGGATAGCGGCCGGGCGCGAATTGATCCTGCGCCGGGCGCGCGGATATGCGCCGCTTCCTGTTGGCGGAAGATTTGCCAAAGGCGCGGCTGGAAGCGGAACGGCCATCCTGGGCGTTGGGGCGCACTTGAAAAACACGGCGGCCATTGTGGCAGGCGGAGGGCAGGCGTTTATCAGCCAGCATGTGGGCGATCTCGAAACCGCGGAGGCGTTTGAGGCGCATCGGCGGGTGATCGCGAGCCTCGGCGGGCTGTATGAGTTCCAGGCCGGGCAAGTGGCGTGCGATCTGCATCCGGATTACCAATCGACGCGCCATGCGGAGTCTCTAGGGCTGCCTTTGGTGCGGGTGCAGCATCACTATGCCCACATTCTGGCCTGCATGGCGGAGAATGAAATCCTGGAGGAACCGGTGCTGGGCGTGGCCTGGGACGGCACGGGCTATGGCCTGGATGGAACGATCTGGGGCGGGGAGTTTCTGCG
>CAYUNT010000057.1:0-22918 GCA_964446285.1 uncultured Candidatus Sumerlaeota bacterium
GTGGGGACAAATTGCTTCCCCAAGCCCAAAGAAACCTGGCATGCCCCAATTTCCCCCCAGGCCAGCCCTTCCCAGCCCTCAAAAAACTCGCCGGGAACCAGCGCCATCCCCGAACCATCCACAGAGTCCCATAGGTCCCATTCGTCCCATGAGTCCCATTCTTCTCCCGATAGCGTTTTCGAGCAAGCCACCTCTCTTCAGGTTCCGGGCTGGCCGCGCTGGAAGTGCTGGGTGGACGGGGTGCTGGGTGGCGCGCTGCCTATGCCGCACTGGAACGCCGCCTGGACACGCCAGGAAAAAGGCCGATGGGGCGAATACGCGGCGGCGCGGGCGTTGTGGAAGGCCGGATTCCGCTTGCTGGGGCGCAATCTGAGGTTTTCTGGAGGCGAGATCGACGTGCTGGCGGACGACAAAGGGACTTTGGTTTTCGCCGAGGTGAAAACCCGTCTGGACGAATCGCGCAATCCGCCGTTTCTCGGTGTGGACGATGGGAAATTGCGGAGAATCCGAAGCGCGGCGCTCGAGTATTTGAGCCGAGTGGCGATGCCGCGTCCGCCCGCGCGGGTGGATGTGGAGGCCGTGGTGCCCGACCCGAAAACGGGCCGCCCCATGACGCGCCACAAACGCGCTGTGGCGTGGATTACCGAGAAAAATCCGGAAGCCTGAGAAAAAAGCCGTCGAGGAAAACAAAATCGCGGCGGGAGGATGTCCCGCCGCGATCATGGATTGGCAAGAACTGGGGTATATCAGCCGATCATACAGGAGCGCAAAGGAGCTGGCGATCGCTGCAAAAACACTGGCGATAGCCAAAAGGCGCTGAATTACTTCTGCGCGGACTGAACAGTGTAGAAGAACTGGCCGCCGTAGTTGCCTTTGCCCGTGGGCGTTCCGCCGACGCGATAAACGCTGCCGGAGGAAACCGTTCCGTTCGTGGGATCATAGATGTTGTTGAGGCAGGCAACTTCTGTGGCTGTGGCTGCAAACAATCCGCCCATGTTCGGGTAGATCAGGTCCGGGCCGGCGGAGACGAGGCAGAAGTAGTAGTTGGCTTTTTCGCTGGCGGCTTCAACGTCCTGCAGGCCAGTGACGCCCGGCGTATAATACTTAAGGAAGCGGTCGAGTGGCGCGTTGGGGTCGGTATTTGTGGGAGTTGGGGTCCACGAACCGGTCGCAGAGTCAATTGTGCCCGTGCGCTGCTGGGCGATGAACGGATCGGGGAATGTTGACGAGGTCACATAGGCGATAGGGGTGCTAAGGCGTTCGAGAACCCAGCGCTGGACCACGCCCTGCTCCGCGGGATTGTAACGGGCCGTCGCATAGCCGAAGTTGTTGCACTTGGGATAGGCGTTGTAATCGACGTTGTAGGCTTCGAGGCCGGTGGCCAATGAGCGCATATCCGCCTTGACGCGGGAAACCTTCGAGCGCACCTGCGCTTCGAGGAAGTTGGGGATGGCGATGGCGGCCAGAATGGCAATGATCGCCACCACGATCAACAGCTCGATCAGTGTGAAGGCTTTGGGGAAAATTCGTGGCGTTCGCATAGCGATACTCCTTGCTCCGCTGTGGAAATCGAACCGTCCCGGCAGGTGTCCTCCGCGCCATGTCCAGAGGGCGGTTTGTGTCCGCGATGTTCACCCCGTCCATGCATCCGGACAGGGAATATCTCACAGGAGGTTTGCGGCGTGCAAGCTCGTAGTGTGGGATAATGCGGCGCTTTTCAAATTTTTAATAGATTCTCACAATATGTTCCGCGTCCGGTCTTTATTCGCAGGAACTGTTCAAAGTATCTGTGGGACAGGCAGCCTGCCTGTCGTGCATCGCTTTCTCAGAGACAAACTGGCAGCCTGTCCTACTATATACTGTTACCTTGAGCAGTTCCTGGCTTAATTCGCCGGTTTTGTCTTTCGGGATTGCGGAGAGTGTCCTTTCTGGGCGACAATAGTTTTCTCGGAACGCAAATCTCGCCGTGCGGCGAGGCGCATGTTCCGAGCGCAGTGAGAATTCTGGCGCAAATCAGATTCTCTAATCCCACCAATTACTTCAATAATCCAAAATCTTTATGTCCACACCATTTTCCCCAACTCCTTCGAATCCTTCCATGCCTCCGGCATCCTCTCCGTCATTTCGCCCCGCTGCGCCCGCGCCGCCCGAGGTAGATACGGCGCTGGTGGAAAAAATCGCCAATACCATCCGCGGCCTCACAATGGACGCCACGCGCGCGGCCAATTCAGGGCATCCCGGAATGCCAATGGGCATGGCGGAAGCCGCCGCTGTGTTGTGGCTGTATTTCCTCAAACACAGCCCGAAAAACCCGGCGTTTCCCGACCGGGACCGGTTTATTCTGAGCGCGGGCCACGGCTCGATGCTGCTTTACAGCCTGTTGCACCTGGCGGGCTACAATCTTCCGCTCGATGAAATCCGCCGGTTCCGCCAGTGGGGGAGCATGACGCCCGGGCATCCGGAATACGAACACACGCCCGGGGTTGAAACGACCGCCGGGCCGCTCGGACAGGGATTTGCGACGGGCGTCGGCATGGCGCTGGCGGCGCAAATGCTGGCCGCGCGCTTCAATACGCCCGACCGCCCGCTTGTCGATCATTGGATTTACGGAATTGTCTCGGACGGCGACCTGATGGAAGGCGTGGCGGCGGAGGCGGCTTCATTCGCCGGGCATCATGGGCTTTCGCGCATCATTTATCTATATGACAACAACGAAATCACCATCGAGGGTTCGACGGCGCTGACCTTCTCGGGCGAAAATGTGGAGGCGCGATTCCTTGCCTACGGATGGCATGTGCAGAAGGTGGATGGCCGCGATCCAAAGGGAATCGCCCAGGCGATTTTCGACGCACAGCAGATTCACGACCGCCCGCACCTCATCATGACGCGCACCACGATTGGGTGGCCGTCGCCCAAGTCCAACACGCCCGAAGTCCACGGATCGCCGCTTTCCGCCGAGGAAATCGCCGAAACGAAAAAAACAATGGGCTGGCCGGCGGGACAGGCCTTTTACGTTCCCGACGATGTGCAGGATGCCTTTGAGACGCGCCGCCAAGCCGTCGAACGCCTCGAACGCCGCTGGAATGCGCTGCTCGATTGCGTGAAGAAGAACGATCCGGAAACGGCGGCGCGCTGGGAACAGCATCTTCGGCAGCCGCTTCCCGCGAACGACGACGAGTGGCGAAAAATCCTGCCCGCCTATAAACCCAGCGACAAACCCGCCGCCACGCGTTCGGCTTCGGGCAAGACGATCAACGCGCTTGCGCCGCATTTCCCGTGGCTGATTGGAGGATCGGCGGACCTCGCGCCCTCGAACAATACGCAAATTAACGGCTCGCCGGACGTGGGCGCGGATCATTTTGAGGGGCGCAACCTGCATTTTGGCATTCGCGAGCACGCGATGGGCGCCATCCTGAACGGCATCGCGCTCCACGGCGGATTCCGCGCGTATGGCGGGACATTCCTTGTGTTCAGCGACTATATGCGCCCGGCCATTCGCATGGCAGCCATGATGCACTTGCCCGCAATATACATTTTTACGCATGACTCGATTTTCCTCGGCGAGGACGGCCCGACGCATCAGCCGGTCGAACACCTAGCGGCCTTGCGGGCGATCCCCGGCCTCACGGTGCTGCGCCCGGCGGACCCGGAAGAAACGGCTTGGGCCTGGGCAGCGGCGTTGCGGCATACGGATGGTCCGGTGGCGATGATACTGACGCGCCAGAATCTGGCCGTTCCGGATCGCGCCGGGAAGGGATATGCGCCTGCTTCAGACGTCGGGCGGGGCGGGTATATTCTGAGCGATTCGCCCGCGAGCGCAAAGGAAGAAGCGCCCGAACTGATCCTTATCGCCAGCGGATCGGAAGTGGCGCTGGCGCTGGAGGCGGCGGAGGCGCTGCGAGCCGAGGGCGGGCGGCGCGTGCGGGTGGTGAATCTCGCGTCGTGGGAGCTTTTTGCCGCGCAGCCCAAGGCATATCGCGAGCGAGTTTTGCCGTCCGCGTGCCAGCGGCGGCTTGCCATCGAGGCGGCATCGTCGTTTGGGTGGGAACGCTGGATCGGGGCGGCGGGCCGCATGGTGGCGATCGACCGCTATGGGGCGTCCGCGCCCGCGAAGGTGCTTGCCGAGAAGTTCGGATTCACTGCCGCGAACGTGATCGCACAGGCAAAATCCCTTCTGCCGTAATGGATTTCGCAAGAAGGGGGCGCGCCAAGCCATGCAATGGATATTCCTCCGCCACGCGGAAGCGGTCGATGTGGGTTCGCCCGGAGTCGAGCGCGACTTCGACCGCCATCTGAGCAAAAAAGGGCGCGAACGCATGGCGCTCGAAGCGGCAGGGGCGCGGGCGCTGGGCATTCGATATGACCGCGTGTTTAGCAGTCCGCTTGTGCGCGCAGTGCAGACGGCTGAACTGGCCGCGGGGGCTTGGGGGGGAGGACGCGCGCCCGAGGTGGAAATTTGCGAGGCGCTGCGGCCGGGCGTCGTCCTTGAGGAACTTGCGTGCGAAATTCGGCAGCGCGCACGAGAAAGAAAGGACGCAAAGGACCTAAGGGACGCAAAGGACCAAAAGGAAGCAAGGGGCGGCAGGGACGAAGAGGATTTGGTGATTTTGCTTGTTGGCCACGAACCTGACATGAGCGAGTTGACCGCGCGGATTGCGGCGGGGCGGGGGATCGATTTGCTAAAAATCCGCAAAGGCATGATGGCCGCCGTGGAAATCCTGGACTGGACGCCGGAGCCAAGGGGAAGGCTGCTGTGGGTGATGCAGCCGGAAATGCTGATGGCGGCGGGGAAAATCGTCCGTTGATTTATGTAGCGCAAAACAGTGGCGCCGTCGGTTGCGGAGGATGCCTCGCGGCGAGGCGGTTCGCAATGCGTTGCGTAATGCGCTGCGCGATGCGTGCCTTTGGGGTGGCGGTTGCGCTTTGGACCTATACGGCGATGGCGGCTCCGGCGGCGGCCACGGCGACATCTGCGGTGACGTCCTCCACGCTGCGGCTTGTGACGCTGGCGCCGAATTTGACGGAAATCGCGTTTGCGCTAGGGTTTGGCGAGCGCGTGGTGGGCGTGACGGATTACTGCCGAACCCCGCCCGAGGCGGCCACGCGCACGCATTTGGGTGGGCTGCAGAATCTCAATCTCGAACTGCTGCTCACCTTGCGGCCGAGTTTGGTGATACTGCCGCCATCGTATCGGCACTATATGCCGCGGCTGGAGCAGGGGCAACTGCGCACGCTCGAAGTCCATTGCGAATCCATTGAGGATATTTATGCCGCCATTGCGAAAATCGGCGGGGCGCTGGGAGCGGATGAACGCGCTCGCGCGCTGAACGAACGCATCCGCGCGGACCTTGCGCGCCAGGCGGAGGCGCTGCGGGGGCTGCCAAAGCAGCGCGCGCTGATTCTGATCGCCCACGCGCCGGGGGAATTGCGCGATCTTTATGCCGCGGGGCCGGGGACGTTTCTCGATGAACTCCTCACGCTGGCGGGCGGCGAAAACGTCTTGCGCGGCGCGGGCGTTCTGTATCCGCTGATTTCGGCGGAAACCCTGGTGGCTGACCCGCCTGATGTGATTGTGGATTGCTGGTTTGCGGAAGGGGATTCGGCGGCGAAAATTGAACGCAACCGCCAGGCGCTGCAACGTTCGCTTGATGCTTTGTTTCCGTCGGCGGGCGCGGCGGGGGGGGCGGCTGGCGCGGGACGGCGCGCGCCAAGGCTTGCGATTTCCACCGACCCACGCCTGACGATTCCGGGGCCGTCCATCGCCGAAAACGCGGCGCGGATGGCCGAACTGATTCACGGAAAGGATTTTCACCTAGCCGTTCCTCCGCCTTCTTCTTCCTACCCTTCCGGCGGCCCGAAGCAATGAGCGATCCTACCCCGGCGCAAACGAATCCCCTTTTTAATCTTCGCGACGTCCGCTTCGCTTACGAACCGGGGTGGGCTGTGCTCGATGGCCTTTCGCTGTCGATCAACGAAGGGGATTTTCTAGGAATTATCGGACCAAACGGCGCGGGAAAATCCACGCTGATCCATATTTTGAGCGGGTGGCTGCGTCCGGAGGCGGGCGAGGCGCTATTTAGCGGACGGGCAATCTCTGAATGGCCGCGCACCGAGCTGGCGCGCCAAATCGCCGTCGTTCCGCAGCGCGAAGAGGGCGTGTTTCCGTTCACGGTCGAGGAAATCGTGCTTATGGGCCGCTATCCGATGTCGCGCGGGGCGCTGGCGTTTGAGGGCGAAGACGACCGCCAAATTGCGCGCGAGGCCATTGAGGCGGCGGGATTGGGGGGGCTGGCGGGGCGGCCTGTGTCGCAACTGTCGGGCGGCGAGAGGCAAATGGTTCTGATGGCCCGGGCGCTGGCGCAAAAACCGCGCGTGTTGCTGCTCGATGAACCGACGGCGTCGCTGGATTTGCGCCATCAAATGCGGGTCTTCGCGCTGCTGGAGGCGCTGAACCGGCGCGAAGGCGTTACGGCCATTGCGGTTTCGCACGACGTGAATCTGGCGGCGGCGTTTTGCCATGAACTGGCGGTTCTTGAGCGCGGACGTGTTGAAGAGCGGGGTCCGGTCGAGAAAATGCTCAACGCGAATTTGCTTTCGCGCGTGTATCAAACGCCGGTTTCTGTGCATGAAACCAGCGAGAAGGGGCGTCGATTCGCGATCGCGAAGAAACAATGAAAGCCGCGCCGATCCGCGACGAAACCAGCATGTCATTTGAAGCCGAAAGCGGTGCCGCAACCGGACGCCGCGCGTTTTTCGTGTGGGTGGCGCTGGGGGTGTTTGTGCTCGCGGCGGCGGCGATCTGCCCGTTTGTTGGTCCGACGCGGCTCGATTGGGCGCAGGTTTTGCACTGGGGCGCGGGCGCAAAGGGAACGGCGGGTGCGGCGAGTGCGTCGAATCCCGACGCGATGATTTTTTATGGATTGCGGCTGCCGCGCGTCCTTTTCGGATTGGTGGCGGGTGCGGCGCTGGCGCTGGCGGGTGCGGTGTTTCAGGCGTTGCTTCGCAACGACCTCGCCACGCCTTACACGCTTGGGATTTCCGGCGGGGCGTCGGTGGGGGCGCTGCTTGTGCTTCGCTTTATGCCCGCCACGCTCGCTGGAATTGCCGGGATTTGGCTGCTGCCGTTCTCGTCGTTTCTATTTGCCGGGCTGACGGTGGCTCTTGTGCTCGGGCTGGCGCGAGGCGGCGGACGCAGTTCGCATCGAGCCGCGCCGCCCTCCACGCTGCTGCTGGCGGGCGTCACGTTGAATTTGCTTTTTGGTTCGCTGATTTTGCTCATCCAGTATTGCAGTGATCCGTATTCCGCTTTTATGATGTTTCGGTGGCTGCTGGGCGGAGTGGATGTTGCCTCGTATCGCGAGGCCGGGCTGGCGGGTGCGGTAGTCGCGGCGGGCGCGTTGGTTTTAACCGCCCAGGCGCGGCGTCTCAACCTGCTCTCGATGGGCGAAATGACCGCGGCGCACCTGGGAGTCTCCGTCGAACGCACGCGCCTTGTTTGCCTGGGAGTTGCCTCGCTGATGACGGCGGCCGTGGTGGCATTTTCAGGGCCGATTGGGTTTGTGGGACTGATTGTGCCCCATGCGCTGCGCCGGGTGATCGGACCCGATCACAGGATTCTGCTTCCCTCGGCGGCAATGGCGGGCGCGGGGTTTTTAGTGGTGTGCGATGCCGCCGCGCGCACCGTGCTTGCGCCGTCGGAGATTCCTGTGGGCGTGATTACGTCGCTGCTTGGCGCGCCGTTTTTCCTTTGGATTCTTTTCCGGCATAAGGCGTAGAATAAACAGGAGTAAAGAAATAGACAGGATTTACAGGATGAACAGGGGATTGAAGAAAAAGCGCCAGCGAGAGATTTGTTATACTGTCAATCTTGTCCATCTTGTCTATTCTTAATGTGTGAGTTTCTCCATGTCCGCTGAAAGCAAATTCGAGATCGAAATCGGACCTCCGAGCACGTTTGCGTGGGAGGCGTCCGCGCCCGTGGAAGGGGACGACAGACGCGACATTATCGTCCTGATGAGCGGTGGCGTGGATAGCAGCGTGACCGCCCTCCTCTTGCGGGAGGCGGGCTGGCGCGTACTCGGCATCACGATGATTACGGATGATAATCCGCAGTGCGCGTCCGCGACTCCGGCCCAAGCGGGCGCCGCCGCCGCGCGGGCGCTTGGGATTGCGCATTATGTGCTCGATGTCCGCAAGGCGTTTGACTCGTTGGTGCTTGGACATTTCCGCAATTTGTATTTGCAGGGGCGGACGCCGAATCCATGCGTCGGATGCAATGCGTTTATAAAATTCGGCGCGGTGTGGGATTTTGTCGAAGCTCGCTTCGGGGTGCAGCATCTGGCTACGGGGCACTATGTGAGAGTGGATCGCACGGGCGCTGGGGGGAAGGCATTGTTACAACGCGCCGCCAGCCGCGCCCGCGATCAGAGTTACTTCCTCTACTGGGTGCGGCCTGAACGCGTGGCCTTCCTGGAATTTCCACTGGGCGGGCTGGACAAAGACCGCGTTCGCGAGATTGCCCGCGCGCATGGCATTCCATCCGCCGAAACGGGCGACAGCATGGATTTTTGCCTGTTCGGAAAAGGAAGCGATTACCGCCCGTATCTGCGCCAGTTTGCGCCGGAAGGCGATGCGGAAGGGCCGGTGCTCGACGCGGAGGGGCGCGAACTCGGACGCCACGAAGGGGTGTTCAACTACACGGTCGGCCAGCGCAAAGGCATTCCAGCGGCCGGAAAACCTCTCTATGTGACTGGCATTCATCCGGCCAAACGCTCGATCACCGTCGGTCCGCGCGCGGAGGTCATGCGCCGCGAGGTGCGCACGGAAACTACAAATGTCTTTGCGCCGGAGCGCCTCGGCGAGGGGGCGCGCCTTTTCGGAAAAATCCGCTCGCTGGGCGAACCGGCGCCGTGCAGCGTGCTTTTCGTGGGGCCGTCGTCGCTGGCGGTGGAATTCGACGCGCCGCAGTTTGCCCCCGCGCCCGGACAGCACTTGGTTCTTTACGACGAGGAAGGCCGCGTGATGGCGGGCGGCATGATTGCCCGCGTCTGATTTCGGGAACTACTTAATATGACAATACCGAAGCAGCCGAATACTCTTCTATCATTCGCCCCGCGATTCATCGCGGGGATGTTGAGAGGGGCTTACTTCGAGAACCGTTTCAACGGTTTTTCGCCATGCCGGAAAACAAACCGTTGAAACGGTTCCAAGCGGGTGGCGTGTCCGCCGACCCCGCGATAAATCGCGGGGCGAATGATAGGAAATCGAGGAACCACATGAAAGAAAGGCTGCTTTGAACAGTTCTCGCCCCTGATATTCGCTTTCATTGCCCGCGATTACCTTGCAGGGACAACTTCTTATGAAAACACCTTTGTTGCGCCGCCTTTGGAAATCGTATCGTTTCCCGATCATTTTGCTGGGCGCCATCGTCCTCGGGAGCCTGATCGGAATCTGGAAGCAGAAGGATGCCTTGGTTCTCAAGCCGTTTGGGGACATCTTTCTCAACGCGATGTTCACCATCGTGGTTCCGCTTGTATTCGTCACGATCAGCAGCGCTGTTGCGAACATGGCAAGCCTGGCGCGATTGGGCAGAATCCTGGGAGTGATGATGGCGGTGTTTGTTGTGACCGGGATCATCGCGTCGGGAATTATGATCGGCGCGGTTACGCTGGCGCCGCCCGCAAAGGGCGTGGAAATGAAATTGGAAAAGCCTGAGAAGATCGAGGCTTTCAAGACGGCGGATCAGTTGGTCGCGGCGGTGACTGTGAGCGATTTTCCGCAGCTTCTTTCGCGGCGCAACATGATGCCGCTGATACTTTTCTCGATCCTGTTCGGGCTGTGCGTCTGCTTGCTCGGCGAAAAAGGGCGTCCGCTGGCGCATCTGCTGAATTTGCTGTCCGAGGTGATGCTTAAGTTTATCGGCATTTTGATGTATTATGCGCCGATTGGATTGGGGGCGTATTTTGCCGCGCTGGTGGGGGATTTCGGTCCGCAACTGCTGGGAACTTACGCGCGCGCGATGGCGATCTATTATCCGGTTTGCATAGGGTATTTCTTTGTGGCGTTTACGCTTTATGCCTTTGTGGCGGCGGGGCGGCGGGGCATTTCCGCGTATTGGAAGGCCATCATTACTCCTTCGGTGACGGCGCTGGCAACTCAGAGCAGCGTGGCCACTTTGCCGGTGAATCTGGAGGCGGCGGAGAAAATCGGGGTGCCGCGAGACATCCGCGAAATCGTCCTGCCCATCGGCGCGACGGCGCACATGGATGGATCGTGCCTGGCTTCGATCCTGAAAATCGCGCTGCTGTTTGGGATTTTTCAGCATCCTTTTAGTGGCGTGGGGGTGTGGGCCACGGCCATTGTCATCGCGGTCCTCAGCGGCGTGGTAATGTCTGGCGTGCCCGGCGGCGGGCTGATTGGCGAGATGCTGATCGTCAGCATGTATGGATTCCCGCCCGAGGCGTTTCCGGTGATCGCGATGATCGGTTATTTGGTCGATCCACCCGCCACGATGGTCAATGCCTCCGGAGACACGGTGGCTTCCATGCTGGTCACGCGGATATTGGAAGGCAGGAAATGGATGGCGGGGAAAGTGGGGAATCTGTAGGGAAGTGATTTTCTGCCGGATTGCTGCCTGGATGTGCTTGTTTCGGCCGATAATTCACAAGCAGGAGTCGTATGTGAAAACGAAATGGGGATTCGGAATTCTGGCGGCGCTTGGGAAATGCGTTCTGGTTTTTGCAGGCGGCGGCGGATTTTTCCATGCAGGAACTTCGGGCGGCGCGCGCCTATGTGCTGACGGATCAGGCGATGGACTTCACAAAGACGCTGTCGCGGTTCTACAAGGAGCGTTTTGAAAAGAAGGGCGGCAAGGTTATTGGGGAAGATGGGTTTCAGACTTCGGACACGGATTTTTCCGCGCAAATCGAGCGTTTGGCCAAACTGAGTCCGCCGCCGGATGTTCTGTTTGTTTCCTCCGGCCCAAGCACGGCGGGGGCGATTGTGAAACAGATTCGCGACCGGGCGATTCTCACGCCGATTGTCAGCGGCGACGGTTTCGACACGCCGTTGCTCATCGAAGCGGGCGGAGCGGGCGCGAACGCCAATGTGTATTTCGCCACGCACGCCAACATGAACAATCCGTCGGAGAAGGTGCAGAAATTCGTACGGGCCTACAGGGCGGCATACAGCAAAGACCCGGAAAATGCCTTTGCCGCGCTTGGGTATGACACGATGGGCCTGCTGGCCGACGCCATCCAGTTCGCGGGCGATGCCGAGGGCGCGAGAGTGCGCGATGCCTTGCAGCGAACGCGGGGTTTCGATGGCCTTACAGGGAGAATTTTTTACATCACCAGTCGGCGCGTGCCGGATAAATCCGTGTCCATTCTCACCGTGCGCGACGGCCGCTTCGCCTTCGTGAAAGAAGTGCGGCCGGAATAGAGTGAAGAAAGGGCAAAGTGAAATTCAGCAAAAGGGGGGGAGCCGAAAAGCCTGGCCTCTCTTTTCAGTCGTGGTTTGTTTTGCCATTTTTCCTCGCCCTGCCGATGGCGTCGGCGGCGAGCATGGAGTCGAGAACCTTTTCAGGAGTCATCACGCCCGCCTCGTGATGCACGGATTGACCGGGGGCGCAGGTCTTTTCCGCCGCTTTCATCAGGTATTCCCTGCTCGCGCCGCCCAAGCCGATGTCCGCAAGCGTTGTCGGCAAACCAACCGTCTCGCAGAAGCCATACACGGCTTCCGACTCGTCCGGGGGCGCGTCCGCGAGTTGCAGGCCAGCCACTGTGCCGAACGCAACCTTTTCGCCGTGGTAGAACGCATGGGTTTCGGCCAAGGCGGTCAGGCCGTTGTGGATTGCATGGGCGGCGGCCAATCCGGCGCTTTCAAAACCGAGTCCGCTCAACAGGATATTCGCCTCGACGATGTGATCCAAGGCCGGGGTGGCGAGGTGCCGTTCGCAGGCGATTTTCGCGGCTGGGCCATATTGCAGCAAGGTTTCGTAACAGAGTTTGGCGATGTGGAGTCCCACGGTGGTGCAAAGGCCGCCGCATTCGTTGGGCGATTGCGTGCGGACGCACGAGCGGGCCTCGAACCAGGTGGCAAGCGCATCGCCCATCCCGGCCACAAGAAAACGCACGGGCGCGGCAGCGATGATCGCCAGATCGACTATCACCGCGGCGGGATTCGCTTTCTGATAAAACACGGACTCGAAAACGCCGTCTTTGGAATACAGGATCGCGCATCCGCTGCATGGCGCGTCGGTCGAGGCGATGGTTGGAACGATGATCGCGGGGATGCCAGCGCGGTCGGCGGCGATTTTGGCTGTGTCGATGGTTTTGCCGCCTCCCATACCGACGAGGACATCCACGTGGTTTTTCGCCAGAACGGCGGCCAAACGCGACAGTTCCTCCTCGCAACATTCGCCGCGGAATAGTTCGACAGGGATGGACGGCCGCCCATTGGCGTCGAGGCCGCAGGAGGGAAGAATTTTGTTTTTCGCAGAAGGCGACGCCAGGATCAGGCCTTGTTTGCCAAGGAGTTCGATCAGCGCAGGCAGTTCGCCAATGGCCCCAGCGCCTTGGATGTATTTCCCTGGGAAGACCGCTTTTTTGAACATAAATTCCCCCATTTTCATCGCGTCCTGGGCGCGATGAAATACCAGATGCTTTTGATTTTCAAGCCACTCTATTTGGGGTCTCGTGCGGTCCCCTTGAGATTGCTTTAGCGTGTCCAGGCGTAAATATGCACCACGGTGTTTTTAGGCATCTGAACATCCGTCGAGATCGTGGCCGTATTTCCCCCGGCCATGTTGATATCGAGCGGATACACCAGTTTGTTGCCGTTATCGGGAATGAGAACGAGATCAATGGGCACGACGCCCTTGAAGTCGCGGGCCTGAACGGTGACAGTTTGTGTGGCGGGGGAGTCGAATGGCAGAATCACCTGGACGGGATTGGGTGTTCCTTCGGGAATATCCTGTCCGGCGGCATGAATGATGTCCAGACGCGGCATCGGCGATGGGAACACGGTCATGAACGATCCGATGGAAGCGGCGGAGCTGGGCGCGCTCTGAATGGCAAGCGCGGAGCGGTCGAGGCAGTCGATGCGGATGCGTCCATGTCCGCCCCCCGCTCCGTAATAGTAATTTGTCCATCCACCGTTTACGTCTAATGTGCCGTTGCCAAAAACAACGGGGGCAACGAGTCGAATCGCGCCGCCACTGCCCTGGGCGGGAGAAACGCCCTGCGAATCGCTGTTGTCATTGTCTCCGCCCTTGGAGCGGATTACACCGCCTTGCGGGATTTGGATTTGCGTGTTCGAGGCGATCAGAATTGCTCCGCCGCCGCCCGCGCCTCCGCGGCCCGGCTGTCCGGTGGTTCCGCCGCCGCCCGATCCGCCCAGAAGCGGGACGAGCAGCGGGCTGCCATAAATCACCCCATCGCCAATGGAATAATCGTCGACGCCATAGGCGCTGCCTGGTGCGTGATTTCCATAGCTTCCGGAACCTGCGGACCCAGCAGTATAGGGATATTCGGTGTCGCCTCCCTTGCCGCCGCCTGGGCCATGACCATTTCCTGGCGCCGCGCCAAGGATTCCGGGCATTCCGCCGTCAAATCCGCCCGGCCCGCCCAATCCGCCTGCCGGAGGATTCGATTTTCCCGACGCCCCTGATACGTCAATGGTTCCGGCAACCCGGACGTCGCCCGTCGCCAGCAGATGCACGGGGGTGTTGAGCGTATTGCGCGTGAACTTGAGCGTCGCGCCCTGCTGGATTTCTATGGTGGTGAAATTGAAAATTCCATTGGGAGGCACCGCAAGAGTGACGGTGCCCGACGTGGCGGGAACCAGGAGCGCACCGTCGGCGCCTGTGCTTCCAGAACTAAATGTCTGGCTCCAGGCGCAAATCGCCGTAGCCAGCCATATAATGGCCACCGCCATCATTTGGGCGGCGCTGCGCCCCGCGCTGCGAATCCGGTCTTGCTGCATGACATTGCACCTCCGAAGGGAAGTAAATTGCACGTTTTAGAATGAATTCCCGATGGGAATGACTTGGACATCCTCTGGTTGTATTAAGGCTGGTATTGGACGCTCACGGGCGGGCGGGCGACTGTTGTGTTTTGGCCCGCCTGGCTTAGTGAAGGCAGTATAACCTCCACGGGTGGACGAGAGACGGTTGTATTGGCGCCTTCCGCACTCATGAACGGCAGGATTACGGACAATCGCGGATTGGAGACAACCGTGTTCGCGCCTAGTCCGCCCGATGAATCCAGGGCGGGCAGCAAAAGGCGCGTGGGCGGAACGGAGGCAATTGTGTTGAGACGCATGTCGCCCTCGGTTTCCAGGGCGGGGGCAATGACCGAGACGCGGGGAGAAGACATAATGGTGTTCATCGCCAGCGCGGCGCCCTCTCCAAATCCGGGAAGAAGCGCCCGAACGGGCGGGGCGGAAGCGATTGCCAGTTTCGGAACCGAGTCCGGATCGAGCGGATCGCTGCCGACGAGCACTTCAACGCCGTCAGGCCATTGATCCAAATCGCAATCGGGAACAATCGGATTGAGGCCGCGGGGCAATTCGCCGGCGTTTGGCAGATCGTCATGGTCCGCGTCTTCCGCCCCGTCGAGAATCCCGTCGTTGTCCGTGTCGGGATTTTTAGGATCGGTGCCGATGAGAATTTCGACGGCGTTGGGCAGGCCATCGTTATCCCAGTCTTCCCAGCCGTCTTCGGTTCCATTGCCGTTGGAGTCCGGGTTGTTAGGGTCCGTGCCAAGTTGCGCTTCCAGGTCGTCGGGGACGCCGTCGTTATCGCTGTCGGCTGGGGCGAAAACCCAAAAACTCCATGTGTGGGGCGCGGTCATGGCTTGATTATGCAGGTTTTTTATTGGCGCGCTGATTCGTCCGCGATACCAGCCCGGCGCCAATCCACCTGGAATGCGAAATTCGACCGAGTGAGTGCCTTCCGAATATGTTATTCCCGCGGCCGCCACGAGAATATCATCGGCCGAGTTGAGAACCTGGTCCGGACCCGAGGAGAAGATTTGAAATCCCGCCGGCCCCACGGAAGATGGCTCCAGGGATTGATCGAAAACGGCTGTCACGCGCTGGACAGAGCCGAGAATCGCCTGGTTGCGCGGGCGGACGGAAAGCACACGCGGCGCATATACGGCAGGGCCTTCCAGTATCCAAAGGTCGTGCGTTTGCGCGGGCAGGCTCGCGGCAAACATTCCCCACGCTATTCCCGCCAGAAGCCAGATGGCTGCAAATCTGCTTTTCCCATTCATGGCTGTTTTTGATCCAAGGGAGAGAGTTGTCCCGCAAAAGGCGCTGCAAATACAATCACAACGCCTATTTTATACTACGCTTGGTAAAATAGCGTGCGGATTCGGAGTTTTCAAGGGAGAATTCCGGGGCGCGAGAAATTCATGGTTTTCCGGAGGAGCAGGCAGGAACTGTTCAAAGTTGCTGGTGTCATGGGCATCTTGCCCGTGATTCCGGTGGCTTGGGCGTCTCGCCCAAGATTTTTTCTGCACTTTGAACAGTTCTTGGAGGAGCAGGCGGGATGGGCGCATCTGTCCGCGCGCGACCAGGGCGCAGGCGAAAGCCCCCAAGGCAGGAGGCGCATTTTGGGCGTTTTGGCCCAAATCGTTAATGCGTTTTCTGTCTTTCCCCTTGAACCTGCCACGCAAGGCTTACTGAATAGAAGGCGATTTCGTTTTCGAGCGGGGGCCTCGGAGATAGAGGCAGTCGAGGAGGCAATTTTCCGCAGGAATTTCGACACCGCTTCGAGAAAGGCACACTTATGCTGGATGTAACCGAGCTGTTGAAGATCGCGGTCGCTATGGGTTCGTCGGACCTTCACATTGTTGTGGGGCGTCCGCCTGTGGTGCGTGTGGACGGATTTCTGCGCGATTTGGACGCGCCGGTTTTGACTCCGGCGGAAACGCGCCGCCTTGTGTATGGCATTCTTACGGACCTGCAAAAACAGAGATTCGAGGAAAACAAGGAACTGGATTTTTCGCTCTCGGTGGCCGATGTCAGCCGATTCCGCGTCAATTCGCACTTCCAGCGCGGAACTGTGGCCGCGGCGTTTCGATCCATTCCCAACCGGATTCCCACATTCGAGGAACTCCATCTGCCGCGGATGATTTGCGAGACGCTGGCACGGCGCCCCAATGGCCTGATTCTTGTCACGGGGCCTACCGGCTCGGGCAAGTCCACCAGCTTGGCCACTATGATTAACATGATTAATGAAGAACGGCCCTGCCATATCATCACCTGCGAAGACCCGATCGAATACCTGCATCCGCACCGCCGGGCGCTTGTGGAGCAGCGCGAGGTGGGCGAAGACACGATGAGCTTCCAACACGCGCTGAAGTTCGCCCTGCGCCAGGACCCGGATGTGATCCTGGTGGGCGAAATGCGCGACCTGGAAACGATTTCCGCGGCCATTACGGCGGCGGAAACAGGCCACTTGGTTTTTTCCACGCTGCATACGGTGGACGTGATCCAAACCGTGGACCGCGTGATCGACGTTTTCCCGCCGCATCAGCAGGAGCAAATCCGCATCATGCTCGCCGGCGTGCTCGAAGGCGTGTTCAGCCAGCGGCTTCTGCCCTCCGCCAAAGGGAGCGGGCGCGAACTGGCGCTGGAAATACTTACGGGCACGGACGCGGTGCGGAACATGATCCGCGAAGGCAAGACGCACCAGATTCCGGCCTTCATGGAAGCGGGGGCAAAATACGGCATGATGAGCATGGACCGCTGCCTTGCCGAACTATATAAAAAGGGCCGCATTACGAAGGAAACCTGCCTGCTCAACGCAAAAAAGATCGAGGAAATGCGCCGCCAGATCGGCCTGGGAGGGGCGGGTGCCTGATCGAATCTCGTCATCGCAATCGTCCCGGGCCGCCCGCCGGCGCAAATCGACTTCGCGCCAGATCGACGGCGAGCAGGAACGACAGCGCCGCAATCAGCGCCATTGGGACCGCACACTCGATCCGCAAAATCTGCGCGCATCGGGGGCAAGGGGCAATGGCGGCGGCGGGGGCTTCCGTTTGCGTGAGGAATTGCGCCATTGGGATACGTCGGAACAGCGCTGGGCCGTCCGGCGGCTCGAACCGCTCGATGGACGGCGGGTGCTCGAGTTGGGCGGTGGACTGGGCGTAGGGGCGGCGGCGCTGGCCATGCGGGGCGCGGAGGTGGTGATTCTCGACATCAGCCTGCAACGCGCCCGCGCCGCCCGGCGCATGTTGCTGCGCGAGGGATTGGCGCAAAAGGTCCACATCGTTGTTGGCGAGGCGGAAAACCTCCCATTCCGCTCGGGCGCATTCGACCGCGCCACAACAAAGGCCGTGCTGATCCATACGAACCTTCCGCGGGCGGCGCGCGAAATCCACCGCGTTTTGCGTCCGGGGGGCCGCGCCGTCGTTTTGGAGCCACTCGATGCGCATCCGGCCATTTCGATTTACCGCGCGTTTCTTGCCCCGAGCGCGTGGAAATCCATTACGCGCTATTGGAACCGGAAACGGGTGGATGCGTTTCTACAGCCGTTTGGGGGGCTGAAACGGGCGGGGAGCGTGCGGTTTTTCTATCTGACGGGAGTATTGACAGCGTTTTTTGCCTACGGACCGGGACGCAATCGAGGCGTGCGCCGGTTTTTCGAGGCGCTGCTCGATCCGCTGGATTCCTTGTTGTTGCGCTGGTTTCCGGCCCTGCGATGGCGCTGCTGGTTTTGCGGCATCGAGGCCGTTCATCGACCGCAATTGACGCACGATCCGCGTTATTCTACAAATGCCGTTTTGGGCGCTTGCGCCGCGAAGCGCCGATCCCGGCAATAATTCTGGCATTATGCCGCCTGGCGTTTTTCGCGCGTCCGCCATTCCCCAAACTTGCCGATTAAAGTCATTTTTCCCGCGATCTTATTCTCTCACTACTCGCCACCCACAATCCACGACTCACAACCCACAACCCACAACTCTTAACTCACCACATTCCTACGAAAGGATCCGTCATGGCCAAGTCCGTAAAAAAGAAACCTGCAAAGACACAATCGCGATATCTCGGGGGGCGGTCGATTGCCCCAACGCGCATTTCTGGGCGCGAGAATGTGGCGGACCTGATCGACCAGACGTTTCTGGCCTATAACGCGGCCCGCTTGCGCGAAGGTTGCAGGCTGTTTTCCGAGAAGATGCTCGAACCGAACGTGACGGTGGGCATGTCTGTCGCGGGGGCGCTGACGCCGGCCGGATTGGGAATGTCGTGCCTTGTGCCGCTGGTCGAGCGCGGATTTGTGGACTGGGTCGTTTCCACCGGCGCGAATCTTTATCACGACGCGCATTTTGCTCTGGGCTATCAATTGCACTGCGGCACGGCCAATATCGACGACCGTCTTTTGTGGAAAGACGGCGTGGTGCGCATCTACGACATCTTTTTCCACTACGATGTTCTGCTCCATACGGATGCATTTTTCCGCCAGCTTGTGGCCACCGAGGAATTCCAGCACCCAATGGGCACGGCGGAATTCCATTACAAAATCGGCAAGTATCTTGACGCGCGCGAGAAGCAACTCGGACTCAAGGGCACATCGTTCCTGGCAGCATGCTATCGCGCGGGCGTTCCGGTGTTCACGTCGTCGCCCGGCGACAGTTCGATGGGCATGAACATCGCCGAACGCGCGCTGTTTGGGTCGAAAATGACCTTCGATCCGTGCGTGGACGTCAACCAGACGGCGGCCATCGTGCTCGGGGCAAAGCGCGCGAAAAACGGGCAGAGCGGCGTTCTTTTGCTTGGGGGCGGCTCGCCGAAAAACTTTGTTCTCCAGACGGAACCTCAGCTGCGCGAGGTTCTTGGGATCGATGAAAAAGGCCACGACTATTTCTTCCAAATTACAGACGCGCGGCCCGATACGGGCGGCTTGAGCGGGGCGACGCCCAATGAAGCGGTGTCGTGGGGCAAAATCGACCCGGACCGCCTGCCGGATTCTGTGGTGTGCTATACGGATACGACGCTGGCGCTGCCGTTGTTGGTGGCCTATGCGTCGCGCCGCCACGCCGCGCGCAAGTCGCGCCGCCTGTATGAGAAACTTCCCAAACTCGTCGATGCGATGCGCGACGAAGCCGCTGCCCAGCAGCGCCTTGTCATCCGCAAACGACCGAAAAAATAGGCTTTTTTGTGGGGATAGCGCCAGCGCGTTCGATACGCCAGGAAGTGGTCAATGGACCTATCGGCCGGTTTACCACCTATATCCATTGGCTTGAGGATGTATTTGTGGATTGCTATCAATGACATGGGCGGCTAGAAATATATGCCAGATGGTAGTGGAGATGGAATAATGAAAATTAACAAAGCTCATATTGAGAACTTCACAGTTTTTCAGCGCCAGGATTTGGAATTTTGCCCAGGTGTTAATGTGATTATTGGTGCGAATGGCACTGGTAAATCCCACCTATTGAAAATTCTCTATGCCATGACGCAACGGATAACCAGCAGGAGCGGAGGTCAGTTCGCCAAGTGGCTCCAGGAAAAGGAAGTGGCGCCCCCTAGCGGGCGCATTCGTAAAGACGAATCGGGAGAAAAAATTGAGAAGATTCAGTTCGTTCATTTACTTAATGGAGTTTTTAAGCCAGAAGGTGGCGAAATTGGATTGCTGTTGCGAAATCGCCTCAACGGAAAAGGGTATTGCAGCGCCGACTGCGAATTCGAATCTCACATTCATGAACGTTATGTTATTGGCTTTATTAAGGATTATCTTAATTACGATGCATCCGCTGTTGTTCAAGCGCCAAATGCAAAGGGTGTTTTTATACCTCCCAATGAAGTCTTGGCCATTTATCCCGGCTTTGCCGCTTCTTATGAGAAACGGGAATTGGCCTTCGATCAAACCTACTATGACCTTTGCAGGGCATTATCCGCCGCCCCATTAAAGACCAATCAAGTTATACTATCCCGCCTGAAACTCAGCCTGGAGGAAATACTTCAAGGCAAGGTGGTTCAAAGGGGGGATCATTTCTATATTCAAGGCAAAAAAAGCGAGCGGACACTGGAGGCGCATCTGCTGGCCGAAGGACATCGTAAAATTGCGGCATTGGTTCATCTCATTAACAATGGGTCTATAGATAAAGACACAATACTCTTCTGGGATGAACCGGAAGCGAGCATGAACCCGCAATTAATCAGGCATATTGCTATCTTCTTGCGCGAGCTAGCCAAGATTGGCATTCAGGTTTTCATCGCCACGCATGATTACCTGCTTACGGGCGAGCTTTCGCTTGCCGCAGAATACCAAACGCAGCCCAGAGTTCCCATTCGTTTTTTTGCAATGAGCCGCGAAGGCGACGATCCCGTTGATATCCAATGCGGCGACACGCTTGCAGACCTGCAAGACAACCCTATTCTTGATGAGTTTGCCGCTCACTACCAAAGAGAACAGCAGGCAGTTTTGGAATTCATGAGAAAGGGAGCGGCATCATGACAGAGATAAAGGAAGGGAATCTTAAGCTTACCTTCGGGCCGTCATGGAAAGTTCTTAAATATGATGCCAACGGCTCTTTCTATAAGACACTAATGGAAAACAAAATGAAGCCGACCAAGGCCGTGGATTTTCTCTGCTTTGATGCCATCTCCTCGAATAGCGCCTGCTCGCTTCTTTTTCTGGAAGCAAAAGACTTCAGCCTTGCTGTTCCCAGGCGAACGAAATTCGATGCCATACCGAATGTCGTTGCACTTAAGGCAAGGGATACAGTTGCGGGCATTGTTGGAGGAGCGCTAAGGGCAAATGACGCCGAACGTTCCTTTTTACAAAAAGCAAGGAGGCTTTTGTCGGAAGAGCCAAGAGTGATGTATCTTTTTGAAGACTTAATAACGCCAACAAGGCGGCCTCCTGCGCGATCTGCCAATAATAGAGATGTTCTTCAAAAACAGCTTCGAGAACACTTGAGATGGTTGACTCGATCCGTGGCAGTTATTGGCCTCAATGATTATAAGAACTTTATACCGGACCTGACGATTCAACGCATTTGAGGGAATCTACCCTCATCGCATCCAGGGCACGGAGGACATGTCGCGCGGGGGAGTGGAGGGCGGGTCGGTCCGGAGTGGCAAAAGTATCAGCGCCGTCGTTCCTTTGCCGGGTTCGCTGATGAGGTCGATCGAGCCGCCCATCGCATTGATTATGTGGCGGGCATAGGCGAGTCCCAGCCCCGCATGATTCGCGCCGCGCGTGCTGAAAAACGGCTCGAAAGCCCGTTCGCGCGTGTCGGCCGTCATTCCTTCGCCGCTATCCTCGATGGCGATCCGGATTCGGGTCCCTTCCTCCTGGCTGGCGGTCACGCGGATTTGGCGCGCCTGGCTGGTCTCGCCGATTGCCTCGATCGCATTGCGAAGCACGTTGAGAAGCGCCTGCCGAAGCGCCTGCGCGTCGAGATAAGAGGGCGCCTGGGCATCGCCCGGTTCAAAATCCATTTCGATGCGCAAAGTTTCAAGCGCGGGGGCCATTTCGTCCAGCAGGCTTGCGAGCAATTCGTTGATCTGAACTCGCTTAAAAGGCTGAACGCCGCCGCGCAGATAACGCGCCAGCGCGCCCAGGCTTGCCGCCAGCGCCGAGCGCGAACGCGCGATTTCGTCGATCATCGCCGCCACAAGGAGCGTGTTTCCCTTCACCGCCGCCTCGTGGAGCATTTCGATTTGCGCATCCGAAATCAGAAGCATGTTCTCGAAGCAATGCGCGGCGGCGGCGATGGCGCGCACCTGTTCCGCTCCGCGCTCGCGGCGGCGGCGCTCCTCGCGCGTCAGCATGGCCTGCAGCGACGGCCCCATCAGATTCGCTGCCAGCATGGTTTTGCGCAAGTCCGCCGCTCCAAAAGCACGGCTCACCGATGGCGACTCGATATGGAGGACGCCAATCATCTGCTGGGCGCCGGGGATCGGCACGCAAATCAACGATTTTAGTTGCAAGTCATGGACACTGCTGGCTTCAGCAAACCGCGGATCGCTCATGGCATCCATGCAGCAGATGCCCTGGCTTTTCTCCAGGCAGTGATTCACAATCGTTGTCGAGAGTGAGATTTCGCTTTTTCCGCCGTCTCCCGGCGAAAGGATTCGGGTGGCGCGCGGAACATAGCTCTGTTTTTCGCCGCTCCACAGAAGCACAGCGCCTCGATTGAATGGCACTTCGGTTTCGAGCAGCGCGAACATTTTGCTCAGCAGGTCGTCCACTTCCGCCGCGCCCGCCAAAATCTGACCCAGGCGGGCCGCCAGAACCACCATATCGTCCGAGGATTTTGCCTCTTGCGCTCCGGCGCGCGGGTTTTTCTCGCGCTGGTAGTCTTCGAGAAAGCGTTCGGCAAGAATGCCGGGGCCGGGCATTTCCATCGCCTCGCTGAATTGAGGATGCGCCTCCTCGGCCGCGCGTTTTCTATCGGGAAGCATCAGGACAAGCGTTGTTTCATTATCGCTGACCACGTTGGCGTCTGTGGCATGGTGAAACGCCAGGCGCGTCTGCCCGATCCGGATTTCATCGCCGTCGTGGAGATGGTGTTCGAGCACGGGGGCGTTGTTGACGAGAAGACCGTTGCGGCTGTCCAGATCGCGGACGTAATATCCGTTCGGCCGGTGCTCGATTTCCGCGTGAAATCGCGACGCGGAATCGTCCGAGATTTGGATTTCATTGCTGGAATGGCGGCCGATGGTAATGATCTGACTCTCGCTGCTCACCATCCGGGCTTCCGGAGAAGCGGGCGAGCGAATCTCGAGGATGATCATGGAACGACCCCCTTCGTGCGGCATCGAGCGGCTGAGAAATGCCCATCATCCAATCCCGGCCATACTCTGAAATCCAAAGCCGGGCAAGTGAAAATCAGAAGAGGGTCCGCCGTGGGGCGCATCTCAGTTTTTTGCAGGGTCAGTCATGCCAGCGTGAGGGTAGAGC
>CAYUNT010000058.1:0-22548 GCA_964446285.1 uncultured Candidatus Sumerlaeota bacterium
GGGCTGTATTCTTTTGCTCCTTCAGAGCAAATTCAGGGAACAGGATTACGGGAAACTGGTATTACTCCATCATGACCAGCGCAAACATCTGAAATGGATCACCGGGATCGCGCAAAAGGTGCGACTCCCAGTTGATCATCGAAAGGGTTTCGTGAAGGTCGATGCCCACAGACTCAAATGTGGGGCGGTTTTTATCGGGAAAATCACACGGGCGCAGCGAATCGTCGAGGTGTCCGAAAAGGCAATTGCCAATCGCCAGCGCAAAGGCCCGCGGATAGCCCCGGATAAAGCATTCATGCTCGAACTCGCGCACGCGGCGCGAGAAATCGGCCCAAACTTCGCGAAAATCCCGCGCCCTCTTTTTTTCCTCTTCCTCGGCTGCCGCCTTTGCTCCCCTCGCCGCCGCCTCCGCTGGCGTCGTCGCCGCCTCGCGCCGAACCATAAGGCCGTAGCGGTATTCCTCGAGCACGCGGCGCGTTTCTTCGGGCGGAGGGCAAAAGGGCGGCGAAAGCGTCGATTGATGCGCTTGTTCGCAAGTGTATTGGCACCGCCAGCGCACGCTGTGGCTGATGGTCACTTGCGCCGCGTAGATGAAGCGGATTTCGGAAAAGTCCAGCAGCGCCGGGCGCTGGAGAACTCTCGCCATGTAGGTTTCGCGGTCTTCCATGCGGCAAATCACTTCGACCGGCAAATCAAGAATAGACAGGATTCACATGATGAACAGAAATAAGGAGACGCCTGCTGCGCCGCCCATCTCCATGTGGTTCATCCTGAAAATCCTGTCCATTCCTGACACGCGCCTTCTCAAGGAAAAATCGGCGAGCCGGCCTGTAAGCCGAATTCTGTCCGGACGAAGGCGCCGCAACGCGCAGCCGGAGCCGCCGCGTCCGGTCCCTTCGCCCTGTGCGGTCATTCCTCTGGGCCGGAAGTCGCCCTCCGGCTCGAGCAACCTACCCGGGGATTGTGAAAACGCGCGCACGCGCTTCGCGGTTTCGCCCCCCTCGAAAGGAAGGCGTTTCGCAGACGCGGCGCGGGGTTTTCGCGAGGCGGGCCGCCTCTCTCCCTCTATTTGGTCTTGCTCCGGGTGGGGTTTGCCAGGCGCGAACGTCGCCGCCGCGCCGGTGCGCTCTTGCCGCACCTTTTCACCCTTGCCTGATCCGGCCGCGCGCGCCCGGCTGCCGAGCCGCTCCCGAAGGAGACGGCCCGCACAGGCACGGACACCGCAAACCAGCCATCGGCGGTGTGTTTTCTGTTGCACTTTCCGTCGGGTTGCCCCGCCTTCCCGTTAGGAAGCACCCTGCCCTATGGAGTTCGGACTTTCCTCCCGGCGCGCGGCCTCGCGCGAGCGAAGCGGCGCACCGGGCGACCGCCCGGCCAACTCGCCATATATTTTATAGCATTCCTGAAAACTCCCGCGCAAGCCGTTCTGTCTGGCAGAAACTGTTTTACGTGCAGGAAAAATCTTGGGCAAGACGCCCAAGCCACCGGAATCACGGGCAAGAGGCCCGCACCGCCAAAAACTTTGAACGGTTCCTGTTCTGTCTGGCGGGACAATGCATCGGCTCTTGCGCGGAAGATGCGGCGCGCGTATGGATATGAGCAGGTTAAATGCATCTCGCGCCATCAGGCAGCGCGAGGGGAACACAAAGGATCAGGCAGGCCGTTTATGCCGCGCCAGGCTTTGGGCGATTGCATCCGCCAGGACATCACGCTGATGGGGGATTCGCGCCGCCTGGAAGCCATTTTGCGCGACAAATGTCCCGAAAGCCGCGCGCGCGTAAAGGCGATCGCAGCGGCCCATCGGATGGGAATCGCGGGGCAACTGGCCTCCAACGCCAATTGCAGGCGTGATGCGCTGGCAGCGCAGATGGCCATCGCGGACCTTGCGTCGCAATTGCGCGCCTATACAGGTCTGAACGAAGGCGAAGCCTATTGGGCGGTGGAACCCGGGGCCGCGGGGCCTCGGCTTTACCCCCGGCACGCGCACCGGTGCCCCCCCCAGCCCATCTCGCCCTCGCCGCCGCCGCCTCCGCCGCTTTCCTCGCCCGCCGCAAAGCCAGCGCCGATGGGAAACGCCCCAGTTGCGCCGCCTTGGCAGTCGCCCCAACCGGCGAATCCGCCCCAGTCAGTGCATCTGCCTCAAACGCCTTCTCCATCTCAGCCGAGTGGCTCCCCTGCCGATATAGAGCAACGGTTTGCTAAAACAAAATACGCGGCCATTGGCGAAGAAAAATTCGAAGGCATCAGGATTTCCTCGAATCTTGGCGCGCTGCTGGGCGGCCTGGCCCAGCCCGAGCGCGCGCAAGTGCGCCATTCGATCAATTTGGACCATCAGTATATGGATATGGATTGCGGCGGCGGAGTGATGATGCGCCTTGTGCTGATTCACGCCGGTTCTTTTCTGATGGGATCGCCTCAATCCGAGGAAGGGCGTTACGCGGAAGAAGGTCCGCAAACGCATGTGTCGCTTACGCGGGATTTTTGGATAGGCGAAACGGCTGTGACCCAGTCGCAATGGGCAGCGGTCATGATGACGGAAAAGCGCACGTGGTTTGGGCTGCGCGGGGGCGTTAAGGCTGGAGGCGGATCGGGAACCAGTGCAGCAAACGCAGACATCGCGGATCACCCGGCGGCTGGCATATCCTGGAACGACGCGATGGAATTTTGCCGCCGGCTGACGAATCGCCTGGCCGAGGCGCCCCCCTTGGCGCTCTCCGGGATATGGAATGCGGACCGCGCTGCGTTCAGCCTTCCCGCGGAAGCGCAGTGGGAATACGCCTGCCGCGCGGGAACGGAATCGCCTTTTTATTTTGGCGGAACCATCTCAACCGAGCAGGCGAATTACAACGGAACCGCCGCGTATTCCTATGGCCGGAAGGGGGAATTCCGCCGCGCGACGACTCCGGTAAAGTCATTTCCTCCCAACGAATTTGGATTGTATGATATGCACGGCAATGTCTGGGAATGGTGCATGGATTGGTTCGCGGACAAACTGCCGGGAGGGGAAGTGGCCGATCCGGCCGGGACCGCCTACGGGGCGGCGCGCGTGTTGCGCGGCGGGTCGTGGGATGCCTATCCCTGGCTCTGCCGTTCGGCGTTTCGCTACCGGCTTCCCCCCTCAAGCGCGCAGCCCAGTCTTGGTTTCCGCGTGGTGTGTATCGCGCAGGGTCTGCATGACGCCATTCTTGGCTGAAGCGGCATCGAGAAGGATCACGGCGCCATCGAGCAGCCGCGATTTCACTTTCGCGAATTTGCCGCGCCATCGCCTATTGCGCCGGGCGCGGGCGGACGCTACATTCCTCGCGCTTGGACGCGACGGGGTAAATTCTGTCCTGGTTGTTTTGCGCCAATCCGTCCGCGTCACAATAAGTGTCGCTCCGGGCATACGTTTCCTAAGTCCCATTTGTCCCCTAGGTCCCATTTTCAAGGAATGGCAGCAAGTTTGAGGCGCAATTCATGAATCCTGAACTTCCTGAATATCCTCCGGGCGGGCAATTCAATGTTGGTTATTTATGCACGGACGCGCAATGCGAACGTGGACTGGGCGGGCGCGCGGCCATGCGATTTATTGCCCCCAACATGGAAAAGGCGGATTACACCTACGAGGACCTGAGCCGCGCGAGCAGCCGTTTCGCCAATGTTTTACGCGGGCTGGATTATGCGCCGGGCGATATTTTCTTTGCGTATTTGCCCAAATGTCCCGAACAGTTTTTCGCGCTGCTCGGGGCGCTCAAGGCGCAGGTCATCACCGGGCCGCTTTTCAGCACGATGGGTGAAGAGGCGCTGCTGGATCGCCTGGGCGATTCGCGCGCGAAGGGAATTTTGACCAAGAAAAGCCTTCTGCGGAAACTTGCGCCAATTCGCGCAAAATTGCCCGCCCTGAAACATGTCATGATCTTGGAGGACGATCCGGGCGCCGCGGGAGAAGGCATTTTGAGTTACGCGCGCCTGATGCAAGAGGCCGCGCCGGAATTCCGCGTCGCGCCAACGCCACGCACCTGCCCGTCGCTCCTTCACTATACCTCTGGCTCGACAGGCAAACCCAAAGGCGTGCTCCATGTGCATGGCGGCGTGCTCGCCCAGCGCGCGACGGCTCGCGACATCCTTGGAATTCGCGACGGCGACCGGTATTGGTGCACGGCAGACACAGGCTGGGTCACGGGGACATCCTATGGAATCATCGGCCCGTGGTCTCTCGGCGTCGAACAGGTGCATTTCGGCGGACCTTACAATCCTGAGCAGTGGTTTAGGATTTTGCAGGATGAAAAGATCACGGTCTGGTATTCCGCGCCGACGGCTCTGCGAATGTTGATGCGCGAGGAGCCGGAGTTTTTCCGGCAGTTCGACCTCAGTGCTCTGCGCCAGATTTCCAGCGTCGGCGAGCCGCTAAATCCCGAAATTGTCCACTGGGGGCGGCAGGTTCTCGGCAAAGACATCCATGACACCTGGTTCCAAACCGAAACGGGCGCGATCATGATCGCCAATCGCCCGGGCATTGCGATCAAGCCCGGCTCGATGGGCAAACCCGCCGAGGGAATTGAAGCGGCGATTGTGTCGGACGAGGGCGAGGTGCTTGGCGAAGGCACGGCGGGGAATTTGTGCCTGCGGCCGGGCTGGGCTTCGATGTTCTCCGCCTATCTGAACAACGAGGCGGCCTATGCCTCGAAATTCAAGGCAGGATATTACTTTTCCGGCGACCGGGCCTATCGCGACCGCGACGGATACTACTGGTTTGTTGGGCGCGGCGACGACGTCATCAACACGGCCGGCCATCTGATCGGCCCGTTCGAGATCGAGAGCGCGCTGCTTGAACTCGGCGAAGTGGCGGAGGCGGCGGCTATCGGCGTGCCGGATGAACTCCTTCACGAAAAGGTTGTTGCCTTTGTCTGCCTGCACAAGGGCGTCGAGGCCTCGCGCGAGGTCGAATTGAAAATCCGCCTGCATGTGAGCAACCGCGTGTCGTCAATCGCTACGCCCCAGGAAGTGGTTTTCACAGAAGATATTCCTAAGAACAAGGCAGGAAAAATCATGCGGCGCCTGATCAAAGCGCGCTATACGGGCGCGGAGATTGGCGATATTTCCACAATGGAGATCTGATGGCATGGACCTCTGGGAAGAACTGAACGGAATTTTTCGCAAGGTGTTTGAGAATCCGGCGATTCGCGTCGAGCCGCAGACCACGGCGGCGGATGTCGATGGATGGGACTCGCTTTCGCATGTGAACCTGATCCTCGCCGTGGAAAGCCACTTCAATGTCCGCTTTTCGCAAAAGGAAATCCTGCGGCTTCGCAACGTGGGCGATCTGGCCAATCTCATCTCGTCCAAACAGATTTCCAGCTGATGAATGCATTCTTCTCATGGAATAGCGCCGCGCTCAGGGAACAGGGATAAGGTTCGTCCATGAATCTAAATTCACTCGATTACGCCTTGTTCCTTATTGCCGTCTTTTTTCTCTTTTGGCTCCTGCGCGGGCGATGGCGAGCCGTTTTGCTCCTGGCCGCAAGTCTTGTGTTTTACGGCGCGTTGCGTGAACCGGCATTGCTCCTGGCGCTCGGATGGGTGGCAATCGCGACGTATTTCACTGGTCTGCGCATAGAGGCATCCTCTTCCCCGCGCGCGCGGCTGACCTGGCTTTGGGCCGGCATTCTCTTTGATTTGCTTGGATTATTCTATTTTAAGTATATTCCGTTTCTATTTGGCAATATCAACGCCCTCTTGCGCGCCCTGTCGATGGGCGGGCGCCTTCCGGCGCTCGAAACCGCGGCGGCGCTTGGCGTTTCTTTCTTTTCATTTCAGGCGATTTCCTATCTCGCGGATATCTATCTGGAAATGATTTCTGCGGAAAAGCGTCCGGTTCGTTTCGCTCTGTATCTGGCATTTTTCCCGAAGCTGCTCCAGGGTCCCATCGAACGCGGCGAGGATTTGCTTCCACAACTCGAATTCTCTTCTCCGTTCGATGCAGAAAACATCCGCCGCGGGCTTCTTCTCATCGGATGGGGCTTGTTCAAGAAAGCCGTGATCGCCGATCGCATCGCGATTTTTGTGAATGCGGTTTATGGGAATCCAAGCGCCTATTCGGGCGTGCCGCTAATCCTCGCCACTTATCTTTACGCCGCCCAACTCTATTGCGATTTTTCCGGCTACACCGACATGGCCATTGGTTCCGCGCGGCTGTTTGGAGTGCGGCTCAGCCCCAATTTCCGTTCGCCCTATTGGGCCGCGTCTGTGGCGGATTTTTGGCGGCGGTGGCACATCTCTTTTTCTCGCTGGCTTCTCGATTACCTTTTCAAACCGCTGCAAATGTCGTTTCGCGGGTATCGTTCCGCCGCGTCGCCCATCGCACTGCTTGTCACTTTTATTATATGCGGAATATGGCATGGCGCGAGCTGGACCTTTATCGCCTGGGGGTTGCTGCACGGCATTTATATGGCGTTTTCCATCGTCTCGAAAAACCTGCGCGCAAAATCCATCAAGGCGCTTGGCCTTGGCCAATTTCCCGGATTTCATCGCGCGCTTCAGGTCGCCATTACATTCAATCTGGTCTGCATTGGGTGGGTGTTTTTCCGTGCAAACAGCATGGCAGACGCCTATTACATCCTTTCCCACGCCTTATCCGGCCTGAAAGAAGCGCTTGGCCAACTGTATTCCCCGGAATGGATTGCGCGGAACGTCTATCTTGGCCAGCCGCCGGGTGACTTTTGGATTGTGTGCATTGCGCTCGCCATCTGGGCCGTCGCCGCCAAACGAATGGAGAAAAAGGACTGGTTTGCGCTGGTTTTCAGCCAGCCTGTCTGGCTTCGATGGCTGATTTATTACGCGCTTGTATTCAGCATTCTGATTCTGGGCCAGTTCGGCGAAGTGGCCTTCCTGTATTTCCGATTCTGACCAAAGAAATACCTGCCGCGCCGCCTCAATCTTCCAGGTAATCTTGAATCCGGCGCAGGCGTTCCTGGAACAGGGCGGAATCCTTCTCGGGATTCATTTCGCCGTAAAACAGAAAACATAGCGCTTGGGCGTCGAGGTGATCGAGCGGCCGCGCCTGCTGGAGATTGCGAATCATATTGCGCGCCCATTTTTCTTCCCAGGTGTCCGGGTCCGCCGCGCGGCCTTCGATGACAGGATTCATTTTTTCGCTGCGGTGGTCCCAGTAAAAGCATCCAGCGAAATACAAGGTCAGCAGCATCTTAAATACTACACGGTTTTCGCGGTCGCCCGCGCGCGCCGCCGGAGACGACACCAGGTTCTCGATTGCCTTCATCTTCCACATTTCAAGATCGAATGGCCCCGCCTTGATGAGGTCGTTGAATGCGCGGTCCAGAGCCGAATAAATCTGCTGGCGCTCTTTTTCGGATGGCAGCGGCGATTTTAGTTTTGTTTGAAGGGTTTCGCGATAGAACTTGGCTATGATGGCCGGATCTTGAGGCCGCGCCTTTGTTTCCACCACCCGGGCAGGTGGAGCGGTTTCCGGCTTCAGACCGATCTTGATGTCGCCTTGCCCCACCGGCTCCTCGACGTCGATCAGTGTTTTCAGCCCTTCATCCATAATGAAATTCTTAAACGATCCATACAGATTGCGCGGCTCCCAATCGGACCGAAGCGCGCGCATCTGCTGATTCACAGACGTTGCCACAATCGGATGATCCCGCGCACCGAGGCTGTTCAGCGCGCGGAGAAGCAAATCGATGTCTTTCTTCACCTGAAAAGCGCGCGCCTCTTTGTCTTCTTCGGGCGTAACGGCCGGCGCCGACACAAGATTCCTGTAATAATACACGCGATCCGCGGCATCGCGCACCATAGGGCTGGTTTCTTCGGGATCGATGCCGATTGCCACGACCATTCGTCCAAGTTCGCGCAATTTATTGAAAAGCGGAACGTAATCGCGGTCCGAACTGACCACCACAAAGCAATCCAGATTTGGCTCGCGAAAAGCCAGGCTGAGCGCGTCCACAACGAGATGGATATCCGCTGTGTTCTTGTGTTCGGTCAGATAAGGCACATCCTCGATTTGAAAAAGGTGGCGGTGAAGCATCTTGCGAATCGGCTCCACCTGATCGGTTTTGTTCATTCCTTTGAGACATTGCGAAATGTCGCCAAAACAGCGGCGCACCTGCACGCGCCCAAACTCTTTCAACGATTCCACAATAGGACCAAGGTCAAGCGGCAGGCCCAGCGTGGAGGCTCCATTGATAAGATTTTCAATATCCACAAAGATTGCTATGCGCGATCGCAAACTCCAATCCGAGCCGATTTCTGTGGGAGTCATAGCGGTGTCACCTCATGTATTGTAATGATGCCAGGCGGAAATCGTCTGGCCCGATGGCAAAACAGGAACAATAAATGCATCCTGGCTTTTGTATGTTGTGTGGTTTCTCCTTTGCGATTGCCTGGCGCGATTCGCGCTTGAGCGATGCGAAAGCGAGCCGCTGCCGCGAAAGTCGCGTCGCAGAAAGATGCTGGGATTGCTACAGTATAGACTGCTGGAATAAGCGGCCTGAAATGCGGGGTGCTCCAAGCAGGGCCGGCAAGCTTTTCATGGCAAAGGGACGGTTGTAGAAACTCGCCCCAAAACCGTCCGCGCAACACCGCCGCGGAAAAGCGCCGTTAGGCAAGATATCGTTCCAGTATATCCGGCCATTTGTCCTGCGCCTTGAGAAGCAACTCGGCAAATTCGCGGACTGCTCCTTCGCCTCCGCGGGCGTGCGTGACCACACCGGCGCGAATTCGCACCTCGCGCGAGGCGTTGGATGGCGCCGCGCTCACACCTGCCCGCATCATCAGGGCAAGGTCCGCGAGATCGTCGCCCATCACGGCCACTTCCTGCGGCTCAAGGCTGTGGCGTTTCAATACTTCTTCAAATATCGCCATTTTATTATCCGCGCCTTGATATACTTCATCAATGTGCAGTTCCCGGCACCGCCTGTCCACACAGGCGCTTTTCCGTCCGCTGCATACAACGGTTTTTATTCCCGCCTGTTGCAGCAGGACAATGCCCGCGCCATCCTGAACATCGAATCGTTTATACTCATCTTTTTCACCTAAAAAAATGCCCCCATCGGTCAACGTTCCGTCCACGTCGAGAAATAACAGACGGACCTGAGCCAGACGCGCAAGGAATTTTGCATCGTGCATCACGGGCTTTGCTCCATTGTTCGCGCCGATTGATTTCGGGCCTGGCGCGGCGCCCGCCTTTGCCAAAGGATCAACGGCATTGGGAGACCTTCATGCCTGCCCGCCGCCGCCGCTGATTTCCCCGCCATGATTTACCGCTTTTCCTGTCCAGGTTTCCAGGAAATTCGCCTTCTGGGAGGGCCGGCGGCCGGATTTAGCATCAGCAACCTCGATAAATGATTGCTTTTCCGCTGCGCTTACTTATGGATAATTCGCGAAAATCGGAGCTGGTCCGGTTTTCATAAGAAGAGGCTGCTGTCATCGGGCGGGCTTTTGAAATGGAACTCGGAGCAGTCCTTCCATTTCCGGCAGGGTTGTATTTATGGGCAATGACCATTTGCGTCATGAGATATCCGATCCAGGCAATCTGGATCCAACGCCACCTTCCTATTATCCAGGCATTCCGGCAGCGCAGCCAACGCCGCCAACGACGCCTAAGCCCATCGAGCCTACCCAGTCTTATTCCATTGGGCACTTGCTCAAGGTTCGTGAACAATTTCTCAGACAGTGCGGCGCTCCGAGATTTCCTGTTCTGACACCCATTCGCGGCGAGGCGCCCTGGCGCCGTTACAAGATGGAGAAGCCGTCCGCCGTAATCGGGCGCGCCTCGGACGCCGACGTTGTCCTGATCGACTCCAAAATTTCGCGTTATCATGCCCGCATTTTATGGGAAAATCATGGCCGGGCCAATGAATTTCCACGATGCGTTCTCGAGGATTGCCGAAGCCACAACGGCACTTATTTGAATCGCCGCCGCATTCAGAGAGAATATCTGTCCGACGGCGATTTAATTCTCTGCGCCAACACTTTGCTTGGGTTTTATATCAAGGATAATCTCGAGATTGACTATGAAAACGACCTATTGAGCCGCGCCACCACAGACAGCCTGACTGGCCTGCTCAATCGCGTTGCGTTCGAGGAAGAGGCGATTCGCGCTTTTGCCCTGGCGCAAAGCCACAACCGGCCCCTGAGCGTCGGTTTGATTGATGTGGATCGCTTTAAGGATATTAACGACACGTATGGACACGCCACCGGCGACGCCGTTCTTTTGCATTTGGCCACGCTGATCATTACTTCCATGCGCGCCAGCGATATACCCGGACGTTTTGGCGGCGACGAATTTGCCATTCTGCTGCCGGAAACCAGCCTGAGAGAGGCGCGCGCTGCCCTTCAGGATTTGCGAACCCTGATCGAAAGGCATGAGTTTTCTGTTTTTGAAAACTCTTTGCATATCACGGCAAGCATCGGCCTGGCGTCCGTCCGGCCCGAGGTTGCGCAATGGCCTTCTCTTCTGGAGGAGGCGGATTCATTTCTCCTGAAAGCCAAGGCCGCCGGGTCCAATCAAGTCTTGTCGAGCCTTTCCCAATAACATCTGCCAAATGCCCGCGCATCCCGCCCGGAAGTGATGCAGAAACAATCCGGTGCGCCCGCGCGGGGATTCTGCGCGAATTGCCAGACATGTCATCGCAAAAAGGGACAATTCCCGCAGCCCACTACGCGGATCATTTCATCTTTTCCAGAGCGCTTAATACAATATCCACAAACTCGCTCCAGCCGAATGCTGAAGCACCGGGATCCATTCCCCCGCCAGAGGCAGTCCGCCTTCGTCAAGGATCACTTCAACGGGATACCAGCCAGGTGGGATCCCAGATATTGTTGCTTCCAGGTCGTAGGCGCACATACAACGGCACCCTTGTCCATTTTCAAGAATGGCCGACTCGATGAGAATAAGCACGTGATCCTGAATTCGCAAACGGAGCGCCAGCGATTCCAGGCAGCAATTGAAACGCGCATCCTCATGGCGGACGGTTAGCGTATCGCTTGTAATTTCGAAGAAAATCTTCCCACCCGGATCCCCGACGGGCGCTCCGCTAATCTCCCCTATCGATGCGCCTCCGGACAGATATTCTAATGCCGAAGACGAGGATGACGACGGGACTGCCGGCATTTCTGCAGCGCCGGTGCAGCGCCCCACGGCGAAACGAAAATCGACCACTTCAACCCATTCGGCGGCAATGCGCTCTGGCTCGGCTCCACCTGTGTCGCGGCACAATTCCACCCAATACAGTCCCGGATCGAGCGCCGTGATCGACGTGGAAATATCATAAGGGCAAATGCAATCGCATGGCGCTTCAAGGATTTCGCGCTCGATGATTCGCAGCGTCCGCGAGGTGGGACGGTCTTCGCGCACCTCGATTGTCTGAATGCAGCAGTTGTAGGTGGCGTTGTGATGAAAAATCTCAATTATATGCCCCCCGCCCATGAATTTCACTTCCTCAATCCATGGCGCGGAATCGATCTTCTGTGCGCTCGAATTGGGTGCGGTGCGCAACGCAGACAATGCCCGGGTTTCGTTTCCAAGGCATTCGGAAACATGGCTTTCAAGAGCGCCCGATGGAATTTCCACCCAGACGCTGGTGCGCGGCTCGCTTTCCTCCTTTGCAAATACCTCGACCAGATAACGCCCCGCGGAAAGGCCCTCAACGGTTGTTGAAAGTTCATAGGGACAAAGGCAGAAACAGCCCTGCGTCAGCTCTTCCCATTCGCGAATCTGCAGATGATTCGAACTGGGAAAAAGAATTGTGGAAAAAAGCCGGTCCGGACAGCAGTTGAAAATCACGTTCAGATGGATAACTTCAAGGCTTCCGGGGCCGGCAACAAAAGTAAATTTCTCTGGAGGATCATATTGGGAACTCTCCTCCCCCGCTGCTGAGGCGCGGTAATAATTCCCCAGGCATTTGCTGGCCTTTGAAAACACCTGCGGTTCGCCAGCCGCCTTCCGAGAGGCAACACACACGCCAAACACCACAATGGATGCGAAAATCCGGCTGACAATGCCTGCCTGTGTCCAAGATTTTCTCATTGGGACCGCCCACCTTCCCTAAAATTGAAAACTCCTGGCTCAACTGCCCTATTATACTGTCGAAATTAATGGAGATAAAGATGCCCCCGCCTGCCCTTTGCCTTTATCTCCCTGCCGCTGTCCCTCCCAACCACC
The DNA here is from genome assembly GCA_964446285.1 of uncultured Candidatus Sumerlaeota bacterium. Classification (GTDB taxonomy): domain Bacteria; phylum Sumerlaeota; class Sumerlaeia; order SLMS01; family CAYUNT01; genus CAYUNT01. The sequence continues at coordinate 12,167 of CAYUNT010000058.1, forward strand.
TCTAGGCTCAAACATCCAATTCGGAATCCAGTTTAGACGAACGTTTCTGCGGTTGCGGCGCTTCATCGTCACTTGTCGTGTTGTAATCGTGCTGTTCCCGCCCGCCCGGCGTCTGAACGCGGGTTTGCGCTAAACCCGGCGCAGTAGAAAGAGCGGAGCTTAAATCCGATGGGCGCGCGCCCATTGTGAGCAGGCATTTATCAATGTCTGCCTTCAATTCCGGCGCCTGTGAATACCGCCGCGCAGCGTCCTTTTCCAGGCACTTCATGATGATGCGGTCCACCGGCTCGGGAATCTGGGGACAGATTTCGATCGGCCGCGTGGGAACCACATTAACCTGCTGATAGGCAATATCGCCAGAGATGAAAGGCGGCGACCCAATAAGGAGTTCGTAAAGCAAAATTCCCACGGCGTAAATATCCGACCGCGGATCGATTCGCCCGCCGCGCACCTGCTCGGGACTCATGTATCGCGGTGTGCCGATAAGCGCGCCCGTTGGCGTAAAGGTGGCCTCTTCGATGTGAACAATGCCAAAGTCAGTGATTTTGATGATATTGCCCGGCGCGATCATGATATTGTCGGGCTTGATGTCGCGATGAATAATTCCCTTGCGGTGTGTGGCGTCGAGGGCGTCGCACAGTTGCTCCATCCAGCCGAGCGACTGCAGCACGTCCTCCTTGGTAATCTCGATTGTGTCCTTGAATTTTTCCTCAATGACTTCGCGCAACGTCGGCCCGTCCACAAATTCCATCGCGATGTAGGATTGGCCGTGAACGTTAGAGATATTATAGTCGTGGATGTTGACGATATTGGGGTGGCGAAGCGTGGCGGCGATGCGCGCTTCGCGGAAAAAGCGGTCGATGGCCTTTCCGCTCGACGACAAACCTTCGCGCAGCACTTTCATCGCCAAAATGCGCTCTTGCTTAAGGTCCTCGACCTTATAAACGACGCCCATGCCTCCCGAGCCGATTTTGTCGAGATACCGATAGCGCCCGATGGCGTGGTCGCCGATGAGTTCGCGCATCTTTGGATCGACAAAAATGCCCGCGCCTGCTTCAGCCAGGCGTTCCTCGATCAGGCGCTGGCGGCTCTCGATGTCGCGGAACGTCGGATCATACTCGCGGATCATCCCGGCGGCTTCGAGCGCCTCGCGATAGGATGCCGCCTCAAACAAAGCCACATGGAGTTCGTAGAGCGCCTGGAGGTCTTCGCCGTCGAGCACGGGCAGGGATTTGTATCGCTCCACAGCGCCCTTGAGATCACCCACTCGGAAAAGGCTCTGAGCCAGGCGGCGCGTGGCCTTGATGCCAACTTCGGGATACGCCAGAGCGCGGGTGTATTCGCCGATGGCCTGATCGACATGCCCCGCGCTGAACAGCAAATCACCAAGCCGCAGGCGGATTTCCGGCTCGTCGGGGTTCAGCGCTAGAATCTGCTCGCACGCCTGGAGCATGCGATTCATGGCCGCCTCGTCGCCCTCGCCCCGCGCAAACAGCATTTCTCCATAACGCAAAACGCGCTTCCACTCGCGGCGGTCCCCGAAGAAATGCATCAAAAACGATAGATGTGAGGTATCCGCCGCCGGGGCGCGTTCGAGCAGAAGATCGAGAACTTCCACGATCGAGCGGTAGTCCTGATAACCAAGTTCAAGAACGCGAATATAATGATCCAGGCATTGCGCCCATCGCTTGTTGCGCCAATGCAATTCCGCAAGCCCCAGCTCCGTTTGGATTTCCAGTTCCAGCTCGCTCGATTCCGTATGCGGCGGCTCCTCCGCCACCTGTTCCGATTGCGGCTGAAGCGTAATCAGGTCGTGCTCATTGATGTATTTCAACACATAAAGAGCCGTGTCGAGTTCACCGCTTTTTTCCAGTAGAATTGTCAAATCGTTCAGAAGGCTTTTGCATTCCGAATCCATCGGAATGCGGATAAGATAATCAAACGCCTGGCGATAGTCCTGCATATCCACCAGCAAGCGGGCGATGCGTTTGATCAATTCGGGATTGCGCGCCAGATGGTCCGGATTGGCGCGCTTGAGCCAGTCGAGAATATCGCGCTGCTCGCCCAGCCGTGCCGCTGTTTCGACAATTTCCGCGGCCAGGGCTTCGCGTGCAGTGGCGTCCTTTTCTAATTCATCATACCGGCGCAGGAAGAATCCCCGGCATGCGCTCAGAATCGCCGGAGCGGGATTGGGCGCCTGGGCCAGTTCGCGATAAATGGAATGGGCCTTCTGGCTGCGCTGGCATTTCTGGCACAAATCGGCGTAGAAAAGGAATACTTCCGGCGGAAGAGTCGCCAGGCGGCGCGCCAACTCGATGTGGTCGCAAATCAGCCCAAAATCCTCAAACCCGAGGCTAATGGCGCGGCGGTAACATTCAAGCGCCTGAGCAAATTCGCCTTTCAATAGCAAGAGGTCGCCCAATGCGCGGTGGATGTCTTGCGAGTAGATATGCTGACGCGCCAAGCCGCGCAGGCGCTCGGTGGAACGCTCCAGCCCCTCGCGATCCAGATCGCCAAGCGACGCGATGTCCTGGCCTAACTCCGCCGATTGCGACACGAGATAACTGATCGAAAGCGCCGTTTGCACCTTCACATCCGCGGGGAACGCGGACGCGGCCTTTTCATAAACCGACATGGCCCGGCCGTTGAAAATGCCCGCCTGCGAATAGGCGTGCGCCAATTGGAGAAGGATTTTCGAATTGTCCGGGCGCTGCTGCAAAGAACTTTCCAGCGCCTGGATTGTTCGCATTACGACTTCTCTTTGCGATGCCGGCGGCATGGGTGCTCCAAAGGACAATCTGGACCCTCTTCACTTTGCCTCCAAAGGAAGGGTGTCCAGGTTCGCGGCGGGGTCACGACGCCGGAAAACGCCCAAGGCGGCCCCCAAGCCCAAGACGTCCGGCAAGAGAAGTGTATGGAACTCCCTGTCTGCGGGCAAGTCTCAACCGCATCCCCCTGACCATCCAATTTAGGTAGCGGCGGCAGAGCGCCAAACCAGCAGCATAGCCTTGCGGGTGTTTGCCGGCTCATATTCTATGGGTCTCATGGGTCCCATAGGTTCCATTTATCGCGATTTCCCGCTCCCATGCCAATCAGTAGCAGACCCAGCCGTCCATCGGCAGGCCGGACGCGGTGTCGAAGTCGCCAGTGCGGAAGTTGTCGATGTAAAAATCACCAGTAAATGGCGGAGTTCCGTAACTGTGATGCAATTCCACCGTCACTGTGACCACACGGTTGAATTGCGGCGGATAGGAATACCAATCCATCGAATAAGGCGAATCGAGATTGGCATACACCGTGTTCCAGCGCCCGGGCGTGAGCCAGTTGTTCAGCGCGCCGCCTTTTTGCGCATAGGTGGTCCAGCCGCTTTGGTCGTTGGCGATCAGGAACTTGACGATAAACCCCGTGGCCTCGGGCGGCGCCCAGACGTCGCAGGCGATTTTTTTCGCCGCCGACCAATTGAGCCGCGGCGAGCAGTATCGCGTCACGCCCGCGAAATTCCACCCGGTCGAGGGAAACGCGACCGGAACACGCATCGACCCCGCGCCCGAAGACGCACGAGCATTGGAAATAGCCGGATCGCCGTTGTTGCCGCCGTATTTTGTCGAGTTGAACCCGTCCAGCCCGCCCTCAAAATCCCAAAGCGCCGAGCCGCGAATCGGCGGGTCTTCATAAGTGTGTATCGTTCCCGTGTAGCCCCAGCGGCGAGCGTTTTCGCTCACGATGGCCAGAAGCGAGTCGCCGTGGCCCGGAAACACGCTGAATCCGCCGCTTGGCGCCCAGTCCCAGTTGATGCTGATGGGAATGGCGTTTACGCGGGCCTGATCAAACCCGAACCGATAATAGTTCTCCGCCACGGATAAGGGATTCGCATAGATGTCGATGCCCCATTCTTCGAGGACAAACGGTTTGGGGATCGAGTCGCAATACGCTTTATAGGACGCGAGATAATTCCATGAGCCGCCGGGGAGTTTTGTGTAGTCGTCGAGGTAAATGTGGATCGCGCCGCAATCAATCGCCGGGTTCGACCAGAGCGTTTTCCAATACTCGCGCCCATACCGGTCGAGGGGGACGTTCATGTGGAGAAGGCCGCCGACGCTGATGAGGTGATTCGGGTCTTTCACACGCAGGCGTTCGGCCACGTGAAGGATCAGGTCCTCGATGACGTTCACGTCGCGCGAGGCATTGTGAATATCTCCCGTAAAGCCATACGGAACGGCCTCGCCCGTGATGAGCCATTGGAAAATTACCGGATCGTCGCGATACGCCCGTCCGGCAAAGGGATTCTGGCGGGCCGTGGCGAAGTCCACCAGGGCATCCCAATACGGATAGGCCGCGGCGGCCCAGGAATCCTCGTTGAGTCCTTCGGTAATGGGCGCGTGGAAGCCGCTGAGGTCGATCATGGCGTGCATTCGCTCGTCCGCGCAAACTTTGAGAACCCAATCCACCTTGGTCCAAAGCTCTTCGCTGTTCCAGAGACTGAAATCGTTGTCGAACGTGATGCAAACGCGAATTAGCGTGATGCCCGCCGCCTTGGCCCGCCGCGTGGTCCGCGTGATGTAATCGAGATTCCCCGCGCTGAATGGGTAATTGCAAACGCCGACGGCTTTGAATTGCTGGCCGTTTAGCATAAAGCGGTTGCTGTCGATAGTGATAAACGCTTCCGGGGCGGCGGCGGCAAGAGACGCGGAAAAGATCATGCAACCACACAGGCACAAAGGCACGAAGGCGCGGAGAGGAGGAAAAAAGCCCTGAATTGAAGACGAAAACTGGTGTCTTCTTAGTGTCTTTGTGTCGTTGCTGTTAGACTTTTTTTCAGGCGTTCTCATCCTTCGCTCCAGTGCTCGCGCTTCCGAATGCCCCCACAACCAGACACAATTCATGTCAAATCCATGTCAGAGACAAGACAAGATTTGCCTTGGCCGGAAAATTAACTGGGTGCAAGACTGGCCCCGGACCAGTTTTCGGAGATTTTTCCGATGATCCGCTATGATTTTCGCCATTTAGAACCTTTGTTTTTGACTTCGCGTTCCGCGGCGAATCCTGGACTTGATTGCAGTGAGGTCTTTTGATGATTCTCTGGCGCCTTTGCCGTCCTTTGTGCGCGGCGGCTTGCTTGATTGGCCTCGTTGAGGGGTGTGCTGACATGTCGAAAAAATGTCCGGGCGTTGTCTCTTCGGATATGGCATCGGCTTCCGCGCCATCGTTTTCGGCGCGCAACAACGAAGCGATGCTCGCGCCTCCGGCCTTTCTCGCCCTGCCGCTGGGGGCCGTCCGGCCAGAGGGCTGGTTGAGATGCCAGTTGCGCGTCCAGGCAGATGGGCTGACGGGGCATCTGGACGAATTCTGGCCCGACGTCGGTCCGAAAAGCGGATGGCTGGGCGGTCCGGGCGAGGCGTGGGAACGCGGTCCATATTATCTCGATGGCCTTTTGCCTTTGGCGCATCTGCTCGGCGATGACGCGCTCCTGAAAAAGGCCAACGACCGCGTCGAGTGGGCTATCCGCAGCCAGCAGCCGAGCGGACAGTTTGGCCCGCCGACGAACGACGACTGGTGGCCGCGCATGGTCATGCTCAAGGTGCTCGCGATGCACTACGAGGCCACGGGCGATGCGCGCATTCTGCCGATGATGTCGCGTTATTTCCGCTACGAACTGGCCGAACTCCCCCACCGCCCGCTCAAGGAATGGGCGGCGGCGCGCGGCGGCGACAATATCCTCATGATCCATTGGCTTTACGACCGCACGCACGAGCCGTTTCTTTTGGATTTGGCCCGGGTGATTTTCGAGCAAACCGACCCGTGGTGGAAGGTGCAGGGTGCGTTTCCGGGTCAGTTGGTTCCGGGCGACAAACAAACGACGCTGACCATGTTGACCCACGGCGTGAATAACGCGATGGGCGCGAAGACGGCGGCAGTAATGTTTCGCCAAACGCGCGAGGAACACCTGCGCAACGCCACGCGATGGGGCATCGAAAATCTGATGCGCTATCACGGCCAGCCGCACGGCGTGTTTGCCACGGATGAGCACCTCAATGGCACTTCGCCGGCCTCCGGGTGCGAATTGTGCGCCGTGTGCGAAATGATGTTTTCTCTTGAAGAGGCGCTGAAAATCGAGGGCGTGCCGGACTATGCGGACCGCCTGGAGCGAATCGCCTACAGCGCGTTGCCGGGGGCTTTCACAGAGGACATGTGGGCGCATCAATACGATCAGCAAGTGAACCAGGTGCTTGTATCGATCGCGAAGCGCCGCTGGTCCAACAACTTTGATGACGCAAACATCTACGGACTGGAACCCAATTACGGCTGTTGCACGGCGAATATGCATCAGGGCTGGCCGAAGTTTGTGATGAATCTGGCGCTGGCCACGCGCGATTGCGATGTGAATGGCAGCAATACGGCGGGTGGCGGCGGCGTGCGCGGAATTGCGCTTCCTGTGTATGGACCTTGCTCGGTGTGCGCGAGGGTCGGCGGCGAAGCCGCCGGCAACAGCGGCGGCGCGAACCTCGAAATGCGCGAGGAAACCAGTTATCCGTTTGACGGCGTTGTGCGGCTGAAAATCCAACTGGATAAACGGGCGCGCTTCCCGCTGGCGCTCCACATTCCCGCATGGGCCGATGGAACCAAGGTGGCGGTGAATGGCGCGGCTGCTGGCGAATTTCCGCGCCCGGGCGCGTTTTTCCGAATCGAGCGCGAGTGGGCCAGCGGCGACGAAGTTCGCATCGAGTTCCCCATGCGCGTGCGCATCGAGGGCGGCCATGAAGGGCTGGTGTCCGTATATCGCGGCCCGCTCCTCTTCGGACTGCGCATCGGCGAGGAACGCATTCAAATCCGAGGCGAGGCTCCGCATTGCGATTATGAAATCCGCCCCACAACGCCCTGGAATTATGGGCTGCTGTTGGATATGAAAAATCCGGGCGCTTCATTCCGCGTCGAGACGGCGGGAGCGGAGTCGGCAGCGTCCTCCGCGAGGCCGTGGGATGCCGCAGCGGCGCCCGTGCGGCTGTTTGTGAAGGCGAAGCGCCTGCCGCAATGGACACTCGTGGACAATTCCGCTGGTCCAATCAACGGATCGCCGCAAGAGAGCGATCAGCCCGTTGAGGAAGTCGAACTCATTCCCTATGGCTCCACGCGCCTTCGCATCGCCGCCTTCCCAATGGCAAAACCGTGAGGCGGCCGCTTCTTTACCGCCTCTTTCCTTCTTTGTGTCTTGCTGTCTTTGTGGTTCGTTTTTCCACTTCTCCATGAGGCAATTTCCCAATGGACCTGACTCTCGACGGAACTCCGCTCTACGACGCGTCGCTGAAAAGCCGCGCGATCACAATGGAAAACCCGCACGGCGAGCCAGGCCGCGGCGGCATGGCGGGCGGAGGACGCAAGGGCGCGCCCTGTCTGTGGTCGCTTGAAAAAGATCAGGTTTTCACCTTCGCCGAAATCGACGGCCCGGGCGCAATACGCCACATCTGGATTACGGTCCAAAACACCGGCCCGGCCAAAATGCGCAACTTGATCCTGCGATTTTATTGGGACGGACAGGAGAATCCATCGGTCGAAGCGCCGCTGGCGGATTTTTTCGGCACATGCCACGGCCTCACGCGCCATCACGAATCGGCCTTTCTCACCACGCCCGAGGGCCGCGGATTCAATTCATATTTCCTTATGCCATTTGGGAAAAGGGCGCGCCTAACGGTCGCGAACGAAACAGGCGAGGACGCCGGAATGTTCTTTTACCAGGTGGATTATACGTTAGGCGACGCCGTCACGGACGACACGCCGCGCTTCCATGCGCAATTCCGCCGCACGCCGCGCACGGAAATGTATAAAGATTATGTGATTTTGGATGGCGTTCGCGGACGCGGACGCTACCTTGGCGTCAACGCGGGCCTGATCGACCATGTGGGCAGCAAGAGCATCTGGTGGGGCGAGGGCGAAGTCAAAATCTACATCGACGGCGACGCACAGTATCCGACAATATGCGGCACCGGATCAGAAGATTATGTTGGTTCCGGCTGGGGATTGGGCGAGTTTTGCGCGCGCGAACTGGGCGCTCCAATTGTCGGCGAAAAGTATATTTCGCTCTACCGGTTCCATGTGCGCGATCCGATCTATTTTTCCGATCGCATCCGCGTCGAGTGGCAGCAAATTGGCAACGACGGTTCGTATGACCCTGCCACTCCGGACGGGCCGCTCGGCGAATTCATCCGCATGGGGCGGTATCGCAAAGACCAGCGCGGCGGCTGTTTCGAGCGCGTGGATGATGTGTGCTCGACGGCCTATTGGTATCAAACCTTGCCAACAGCGCCATTTCCGCCGTTTCCGAATCGCGAGCTGCGCAGCCTCGACCTGATGCCCGCGCCGCGCCTGCCCGGATAGCAATCCACCACGTATTTGCGCGACCCGAGCGCCTAGGCTCAATCCACCTCGCTCGCGCGAAAGGGAGGCTATTCGCCTTCTCCTCCATCGCGGCGGTTGCGGTGGCGGCGGCGTTCCTCTTTCCAGGCGATGATTTTCTTTTTCGGAGAACGCTTTGCCGGTTTGGCATTCGGATCAACGGCGCCTCCGGCCGGGGGCGCGCCGCTGGATGCGGCAAAGGAACCCGAAGCGCCTGCGGGGCCATTCGCGGAGCCGCCGCGCAGCCAGATATTCGGCGGCGGCGCAAAGGGCAGGTCTTGCCCCGGCGCGGCGGAGAAGGCGGGGCGTATTTCCTGTTTTTTGCCCGGCTTCGGCCGCGCCTTTTCCCGGCGGCCTTTGCGGTCGTTCTTTTCATCCATCGCGGCAATAAGCGCCTGGCGGGCCGCCTCTTCATCGAGCGTCCATTGACGTTCGCTCAAGAGCCAGTCATCCGCTGCCGCCGTTTTGCGACTTCGGCCTGTGATAAAGATTTCCGCGCGCGGTTCGAGCCAATGGCGCGCCACAAGCCCTTCGCGCCACTCCTGCGGAATCGCCTGCAATCCAAATCGCGCGCCGAGCAGCGCCCCCGCCATGCCGCCCATCGTGGCCGCGTCGCCGCCGTCGAGAACCACCGCCTCGATTCCGAGCAAAAAATTCGGCGCGGAAAGAACGCGATAGAAAACCATTGGAATCGCCGCGGGTGCAAAAGGGTGACTGGGCTGCGCGACCGCTTGCGGCGGATTGAACCGGGCCGCCTGCGCCACAAGCGTCCGGCGCGCCAGGGCGTCGTCGCCCTCCCCCACCAGCCCGGCCACCACGTCAAGGCTTCGCGAAATATCGTGATCGCGTTCCGGATCGCGATCGGGATCGAGGAGCCATCGGCACGCGCGCGCCGTCCACGATTCCGCGCCGCGAATCGCATCGGCCAATTCGCTCATAAACACATCCGCGTGGATTTGGCGCGGCGACGGCTCGCTGACCATGCGCCGAACACCAAGCGCAACCGCCAGAGCGGCGGCCAGGGCGCGCGGATCGTTGTTGAGAAGCAGCGCCGCATCGAGCACGCCGCGAAGAAGCGCCGCGTCATCGCTCAGCCGGGGCCAGACGCCCAGCGGGGCCGCCATGAGCACTTCACCGGTCGTGGGCGAAGGGCTTGCCTGGCGCCACAACTGGGCCGATCCGAGCGGGTTTTGTTCGCGGGAAAACTCCTCCGACCGCTCATACGAATCAAGACGGCCCAGGGTTTTTTCCAGGTGTTCATCGCACCCTCGAAACGAACCTGAGGGAAATGTGTCTCGGTCAAGGCGCGACTTTGTTCGGGATTCCCCGGCGCTTTTTGCATCGCGCTCCGAGCCATATTCCATGCGAAAAAGCGCGGTGAGCGTTTTGAGCAAGCCTATGGAAATGCCCGCAGGTTCAAACGAGCCGGAGGAGTCAGATTCACCTTCATCGCCGCCGGCACAAACCTTGTTTGCGCCCGTTGCAAGCCCTTCAATGAGAGCGAAGGCAAGTTGGCCGCCGCTCCCATGAAGCCCCGGCCGGCGCCAGCGCTGCGGGCGGTCTGGAAGCAATTCCGCCAACTCAGGATATATCTCCAGGCGCGGCAGGATAGTGGCGATATGGCCGGATTTCAGCCCGGAGAGAGGGGTGCCCATGGCGTTGCCTATCAGAAGCCCCCAGAGGCATCCGCGCGCTCGATCTTGCAGAAGTTCGTTGTCGGATAATGAAGAATAGCTCATTTGTGAAAGCGGGTCATGAATGACCCGAAGTATCAATATGCTAACGCCGCATGCAAGCGCTGCGCTCCGCATCCATACGGCGGCGGATTTCTCTACGCCAGCGGCATCCGGTTGGCAAGAGAAGCGAATACCCCCGCACCCGCTCGCCTCTTCAGCTGAGTATGCGTTTGCCTTTTTGTTTTCGTATGCGCCCGCAGGTGGCGGCTGGGACCAGGAACTGTTCAAAGTGCTGGTTGCATGGGCATTTTGCCCGCG
>CAYUNT010000059.1:0-22272 GCA_964446285.1 uncultured Candidatus Sumerlaeota bacterium
GCGCTCTTCACTTGCTGCTTTTGTCCCTGGCCAGAGACGGAAACCGGAAGACGCCATGGGGACATAACATGCCGCTCTCGCCGCGTCAGGCTCCGCTTTGCGCTTGCCAGCATTGGGCAACGAGGGCTTTGCTGGAGTCAGTGAAAGGGGCCGCCATCCCCGCGGTCCCGATTCTTCCCATCTTTTTCGGCGTTTTGCTTTTCGCTGCCTATGCCATTACGCGAACGAGGTTTTCGGTTCCTGTTGCTCGAAGCGGCGTCGGATTCTCTCGCTGTGGCGGGAGGTCTGGCGGGCGCGTATTGGCTGCGGTTTCATGCCGGCATATTTCCGGTGCGCCATTTGTGGAATCCGCGCGATTATCTGCTGGCGTGGCCCGTGGCATTTGCGGTCTGGCTTGTTTCGTTGCGCCTGACGCATTGCTACCGCAACCACCCGATGGTGATTAGTTTCAACCTGGCCCGTCAAATTCTGAAAGGGTCGCTGCTGGCCGTCGCGATCCTTGTGGCCTACGAACATTTCTCGCGCGTGGCCGAGTTTTCGCGCCTTATGTATCCTGTCGCGCTGGTGTGCACTCTGGGAACGCTTCTGGCGATGCGCGGGCTTTTGCAACGCCTGATCCGCTGGATGTTCGCCAGCGGAACGGGGCGCGACCGCGTGCTGATCGTCGGAACCGGCCCGATTGCCGCGCGACTCGCCGCGCGCTGCGTGCAACATCCGGAATATGGATACGAAGTGGCGGGATTTGTGGCCGCGTCGCCGGATCAGGTGGGGCGCGTAATCGAAGGGATCGAGGTCGTGGGCGAGGCGGCGGATCTGAGCGAACTCATCCAGCGCCACCACGCCCGCGAGGTGATTGTCACCAGCGCCGAACTCCCGCCCGAGGAATACATCCGTCTGGCGCTCGATAGCGAACGCGAAACGGCTCGCATTCGCATCGTGCCGAACATGGTCGAGATGATGACCGGTGATGTTTTTTACGACGAAGTGGCCGGAATTCCCATTTTCATGCTGAAAGAAACGCCCCTGCGCGGCTGGAACGCCTTCGCCAAGCGAACAGTCGATGTGGCGGGTTCGGCGCTGATGCTCGGGGCGCTGGCGCCGCTCTATCCGCTGGTCGCCTGGCTGATCCGGCGCGAGTCACCCGGCCCGGTGTTTTATAGGCAGCGGCGCGTCGGCGTGGACGGGCGCGAATTCGAAATCGTCAAGTTCCGCACCATGCACGTGAATGCTGAGCCAAACGGGGCGGTCTGGGGCGATCGCCTGGACAAACGCTGCACACGATTTGGGCGGATTTTGCGCCGCTGGGACCTCGATGAATTGCCGCAACTTTGGAATGTCCTGCGGGGCGAGATGTCTCTTGTGGGGCCGCGTCCCGAACGGCCCGAGTTTGTGCGCGAATTCAAAGAGCGATATCCCCGCTATATGGCGCGGCTTCGGGTGCGCGCCGGGCTGACCGGATGGGCGCAGGTCCACGGCCTTCGCGGCAACACGCCCATCGATCAGCGCATTCAATATGATTTGTACTATATCGAGAACTGGTCGTGGTGGCTCGACCTGAAGATTGTGATTCTAACGCTTTTCCGCCATGACGATCGCGAGGCGGCGGAAGGGGCGGCGGCGCGCAAAGGGCAGGAAAATAGCCGCTCAAGCGCAATGAAAAAGGCCGCGCAAGCCCACAGGCGCTAATTCTTCCTCTTCCCTCTTCTCTCTTCCCCCTTATCTCTGCGTCTCTCCGCGCCTCTGCCATGCAATCTTATCTCAATCCCGCGAGCGAGAAGCCAGCATCAGGAAGTAGAGCAGCTGCGCAACGGCCGAAACCGTGGCGGCCACGTATGTCATTGCCGCCGCATCAAGCACCGCCGCCACTCCTGCGGATTCGCGTCCGGGCAGGATCATGTTCAATTGCCCCAGGGCCGCTTTGGCGCGCTTCGAGGCGTTGAACTCGACCGGCAGCGTGATGATTTGGAACACGACCACCAAGCCAAACAGCACGACGCCGATCATGGCCAGTTTGAAAGACCCTAGAATGAGTCCGATCAAAATGAGCGGAAAAGCAAGCCACGACCCGATGCCAGCCGTCGGGACAATCGCGGTTCGCATAGCGAGCGGGGCGTAATGCTTGGCGTCCTGCAAGGCGTGTCCGGCCTCGTGGCAGGCCACGCCCAGGGCCGCCAGCGAACGCCCGTCATGGACGTTGGGGCTAAGGCGCAGGACCTTTTTGCTGGGGTCGTAATGGTCCGAAAGGAATCCATCGACGCGCTCGATGCGGACGTTCGCAAGTCCATTGGCGCGAAGCATATAGCCCGCCGCCTCCGCGCCCGTGAGTCCGCAACTGGCCGCAATCTGACTGTTGCGCGCGAAGGCCGATTTGACCTTCAACTGCGCCCACAACGCGAACAGGATTGTCGGGCCGACGAGGATCAGGTAAAGGGGATCGAAAATCATGGCGCACTCCTGTCACTGTGTCACACACAGCGGCTGAAAATGGGCTAAACGGAAACACGGCGCCCATTTCAGCCGCCTTCCGTGTCTTTTGGTGCCAAAAACGTGCCAGAGCAAAGAAAACCGGCCGCCAATTTATGGTTTTTCCGCCACAACTTTTCCATCGCGCCATATATAGATGGGAGTTCCATAAAACCGGGCTTCTTTTCTGGCGTTCTTGGCCGCCCGGAGCAAAGCGCGTCCAACTGCGTATGCCAGCGTTCCCTTTTGGGGCTTTTTTTTCTGATGGGTCATAGTTCCTGATCCATGAGGCGGGGCTTTTCCCCTGAGTTGTCAAATACCACCCATTCATCGGCCAGCGGGCGGTATATTTCTTTGAAATTATCCCATCCGCGCGAGAAACGCCGCAGGACATCTTCCTTGGGCACGGCGTGTCCACCACGTTTGACTCTCGCCTCGATGCGGCGCAAGGCGATTTGCGGCGAGGAAAGATATAGGAACACAATTTCCACGCGAAATCCAGATGCTTTCCACTTCTTTATTCGCCGGACATACACCTTTCCGCTAAGTGTGGTCTCGAAGGCAAAACTTGTCTTTTGGCCGGCAAGGCGATCTATTTCAGCAAGAAAAATCCGTCCCGCGGCGGCTGCGGCCAGTTCCGGCCGGAGAGGAGACAAGCCGCTGGCAATAAGATCGGCGTTCACAAAGTGAACAACTCCTCCCTCTTTTGGAAGGAATTCCGTGGCAAGCGTGGTTTTGCCGGAGCCATTCGGACCGGCGATAATTATGCATGTCGGAATAGGGGATGAGTTGGCTTTCACTGGATATTCTAATCGAACGATCAAAGGGAATCATGCAGAAGGCAGGAGTTTCGACCCCCTCCATCCGGAAGAAGCGAACGCGTTGCGAAAAGCGTTTGTCCTTTTTGCATCCTGCAGTGGCCCTGTGCCTTTCCCGGCGGCCTCATTGCCCCAAATTGTTATATCAAAGGAGGATTCATTTCGTCAAGTCACATGGCTATTTTTTTCTGTTCGCAGGAAGATGCCCCCGGCATGGCCGAAGTGATTGCGAGTGCCTGATTCTCGGGACAACGGAAGGCCAGTCCAAGAAAAACCAGCGTCCCGGTCAGGACCCAGAAATACAAAGCCCGCGAAGGTGTATGGAGCGGAAAACTAGTGAGCAGCGTGGCCAGTGCGCCAATCCATGCGCAATAGAGAATGTAGAAAATTGACAACGCCCCCGCCGGGGCATTTTCGCCCTGTCCGCGCAGCCCCCATGCGGATGCCACCACCGAGGCGATGATCCAGCAGAAGGCGGCCAGCCCGAGCAATCCGCACTCGACGCCGAGCTGAAACACGTCGTTGTGCGCATTTTCCGCCACGCGCCCGTCCAGACCGTCCGTAATGCGCATCCACGGCCCCGTTGGACCTTCTTCCATGAATTCCTCGATGGTGGGGTAGAACCGGACGCCGAACATGCCCGGTCCCCATCCGAGCCAGGGGTGTTGCGAGAACATCCGCCCGGCAAGCGTGTAGAAAATAATGCGTTCATGGATGGAATCCGAACGCGGATTGGCCAGTTGCGCGAAACGCCCAAAGACGTTGATGCCCTGGCGGTTGAGAGGGTTGGGCGTCGAGAAAATCACGCCGAGCGCAAGCAGGGCCGCCACAAGCGCGGCGGGGGCAATCCATACCGCACGCGAGATGCGCGCGGCCGATTGCTTTTCTTTTGAGCGCAGAAACAAGGCAAGCATCCCTTGCGCGGCCAGTCCGAACAGAATCCCCACCCAGGCCTCGCGCGTGGCGCTGGCCACCAGCGTGACGATCAGGCACAGTAAAATCGCCCAGCCCGCAAGCGCCCGCCATCCGCGCGGACGCACGCCCCGCCATCCGCGGATCAGCCAGCCCATCGTCAAGAGCGACGGCACAACCAGGAATCCGCCCACATACGCCGGGTTGCCGAGCGTCGAGAGGAAGCGTCCGCGTTCGAGGCCGTAGAAACTGCGCAGAAATTGCGTGCCGCGCTGCAAAAGGATTTCCTCCGGGGTTTTGCCATAGAGCCACTTGAAAACCGGCAGGATGTTCATGGCGTCCACAATGCCGAAAATCGACACGCCCAGTCCGCCGACGATCATCATCTGGGCGAACCGGCGTGCGTGCGCGGGCGACGCCAGAATCCACCCGCAGGCAACGGCCATCCCGAGCGGACCAAGCGTCATCCAGGCGATGGTTTGCGAGTAATATGGCTTGATGCCTGTGAGGGCGGACGCCGCGTAGATTGCGCCAAACGCCACAAGCCCCCAGGCGGCGGGGAGGCGGATCCAGGCGCGGGCGCGGATGGCGGCGCGTTCCTCGAACAACAGCGCCAGGCCGGCCGTGATCATGACAGCGGCGCTGATCCAGCCCATGAGCACCGATTTGACAAGGATGTATGTGCTTTGGAGGGCCACGAGGCGCGGCAGGACGGCCAGAGGCAGCGCGGCCAGCGTAATGGCCAATATCCAGCGTGACAAGGTGGAGAAGAGGGAAAACTTTTTCATGCGAACGTTATGCCTTTTTCGGAGAACGGGAGCGGGACCGGCTTTTTTGCCCGGCGCGAGGGCGGCTGGGTTTTGGCTTGGGGCGTGGCTTGGCTTTGGCGGAGGCAGAGGCGGCGGGCGCGGCGGCCTTCTTGTTATCCTTCTTGTTTTTCTTGACCCCTTTGCCCTTTGCGTCCTTCAGGTCCTTGGGGGCCTTCGTGCACTTGCCTCCGATGTCCGGGCGCGAGGATTCGCTCAGCCGCCGCAACGCGCGATCCAGCGAATACCAAAACAGCGGAATCAGAAATTCATGGTGTCCGGTGAAGAAAAAGCCGCGCCCTGGCGCCGTCCCTGCTCCCGCGGTTGCCGTTTCGCCCCGGCGTTTGGCGAGGGCCTGGCCCGTTGGGCGTTCGACGACGTTCATCAGCGGGCGGTAATGGCGGATCATGTCGAACGTGGCGCTTGTGAAACTGCGGGCGCCTTTTTCCGCCGATGCGGCTGCAGATGCCGCCAGGTTTCGCGCCACGGCCAGCGCTTTGAGAAACACCTCGGGCAGAATCACGGCGCTGCCCCAATTCATCACCACGCCTCCATCCAGGCCATAGATCGTTTCCGCCAGACGTTTGAAGTCGCGGTAACTCGCTTCGCCAATCGCCGCTCCCGAGCACAACGGGTGTTCGTGAATGATCTCCGCGCCGATGGCCGCATGGACCGTGGCCGGGATTCCCAATTCCCACGCCGCGGCGAGGAGTGAAAAGTCTTTGTGAGCGAAATTCCCCTCGGCAATGGCCTGCCCGAGCGCCGCGCCGAATCCCGGCCCGCCCCGAATGCACGCCGCCTGCGTCACAATCCCATTTATTCCGCGCCCCGTCTCATCCCACAATCCAAAGCGTCCGTCCTCGAGATATTCCGCCACGTCCTCGCTCGTCTGGCCGATGAGGGCGATTTCGTAATCGTGAATTGCCGCCGCGCCATTCATCGCCAGATGCGTGACGATGCCGCGCTCCATCAGGTCGATGAGCAGCGGCGCGAGGCCGGTTTTCACTACGTGGCCGCCGATCATGACGATCAGCGCGCGGTGTTCGTGCGCGGCGTGCGCGGCAAGATCGATGAACTCGCGCCAGTCGCGTCCGGCGAGGATGTCTGGCATCAGGTCGAGCACATCGCGCCCTGGCGCGGGACCGGGCGAAAATTGCTCGATGCGGACTTTATTTTTGCGCTCGGCGAGCGGGCGCGTGCGGATTTTTGACCAATCGAATGGGGGCATGGATGGACGCTTTAAAGAACGATTCCTTTTTCGCGGGCGAGTTGCTTTTTCGCGCGTTGAAAAAGCAGTTCGTAATCGAGGTTTTCGCCGTGGATTTGACTCGCGTGGCGGCGCAAGAGCGCGCGCACCTGCTCATCCAGGTCGTCTTCGGCCTTGAGATCGTCAAGGAAAACCTGCCGCAGGACGGCCGCGGCCTTTTTCTCATCGAGGATTTCCGCGCCGGAGCATTCCGCCAGCGCCCGCAGCATCTGGCGCGCGAGATCGTCCACTTTGCTTGGTGTCAGGCGCATGATCGAAATCCCTTTCAAAAAGATAGAGGCATTACAGAAAAGAAGAAGAAGGGGGCAGGCAAGCGTTCGGTCGATTCGATCTGTTTTTCACCTCGCCTCGCGTTTCAACGCGAGGAATGGGAGGATAAGCACGGAATGAACCGTTTCAACGGTTTATAGGCCCGCGCAAAGATGTGAAAAACCGTTGAAACGGTTGAAGAAGAACCTTTCAGCCGAGTGTGCCCGGATTGAAATCCGGGCCGAATGATAGAAGATTTGCTGATGCATTTGCTGATTTGACCAGACAATCCTGGCATATCGCTCGCTTCCTTGGAATCAGAAAAGAACCCACAAATTCGCCTGCGCGGAAGCCGCAGTGGGAGAGGGGGAAGGGATTAGCGTCGGCGTGGGGGAAATCGACGGCGATGCAGACGCAGCGGGCGACGGGGAGGGCGAGGGCGTGGGCGTGGGCGTGCGGCTTGGGCTGGGGCTGGGCGATGCGGTGGGGGAGGGCGAGAGCGAAGGCGTCGGCGAAGGCGATGCGGTTGCCGTGGCCGAAGGCGATGGCGTCGCGGAGGGTGAAGCGGTGGCGGTGGGCGAGGCCGTGGCCTGCGGCGTCTTGGTTGGCTCTGGCGAAGTGCCTGCTGTCAGCTCCACCTCGAAGGTCCATGCGCCCTCGGCGGGGGCGGCGATCTCGATTTGCTCCGTCAGAGCCACGTTGCGATTTTGATACCCTGCATTGGCCGGAGTATCGTTGAAGGACAACAATGGACTGGTGAGGCGCACATACACCGCGCCCCCCTGGCTGTTGATCACGCCGCGCGAATTTGTTGTTGAACTTTTGGTCAAGTGTGACTGACCGTTCAGCATCAAATCGAGGTTGTTTGGCGAAACACCCATTCGCGTATATACTTGTCCCGCTTGATTATACGCCTGATACATTGCACTGAGGACGTTCGCTCCATCCGCCAGCGTGATGGTTTTTCGCATTACAAATGCGCCCGGCTGATATGTGAACTCAATGCCCCCATATTCGGGATGGATGGTTGCGGTCCATTCGACGTCCGAAAGCGGCTGGCTGTTGTAGGAGTTCATCTCCTTGAATCCCGAGCATCGGTTCGCGCTGGCGCCGGTCAATTCCTCTTCGCCGGGCGAAGACGGATTTGCCACCGCCGCGCCGATAAGGCACACGCCGTCCTGCCGCGCTGCATCGTAAGCGAATGCGTAAAGCAGGCGTCCGCCGAAACGGTCGAACATGGCCCAGACGGCGTTGTTTTTCAGCACCAACTCACCCTGGCCGTCCTGGTCGAGATCGGTGTCCGCCACGCTCGTCGCCGCTCCCTGCGCGCCGCTTTTCACCTCGGCGATCCATTGAGCGGCGGTGGTGAGCGCCGTAGCCTTGCGGATATGATTGTGCAGACGCAGCGCCCAGGTGTTCACCCCATCCCAGGTCGTGTCGGGGTCGGGCCAGGGATTTTGGAAAACTGTGTTGGCGTAGTTGCCATTGTCCTCTTCGTGCCAGGCCGTTTCGTAGATCATGTTGTGGAAAGTCCATTCCGCCAGATCGCGGGCGGAGTTTTGCGGCGCGGCCTGAATGGCGGCCCACGTGTCGGCGATGATCGTCCCTGGCGTATTCATGTCGCCGAATCGTTTTCCGCTCGGGATTTTCGGGCCGTCAGCCTGGTTTGCCTGGGTGTCGTTTCCGATGCTCAGCCCGCGCGCGCGATAATCGCCCTGCAGGCCGCGCAATACCGGAACGAGATTGTAGAAATTCTGCTCGTTGCCCGGATTGCCGCCTGATTCGTTGTAATACCAATAATAATACGAGCCTTCGCAGGCGTGTTTGAGCCATTCGTAGTTCTGGAGCGAGAGGTTGTTTTGCGGCTCCGAGTGGGCGATCACCCAATTGGCGTTGTATTGCGAATTCGACGTGTCGGTGGCGCGGTGAAGGATTTCCTTGAGCGTGACGATCTCGATCCACTGGTGATTGGCCAGCCAGCGCACCGTATTGTGATATTGCGACGCATTGTTGTTGGCGGCAGGGGTTCCGCTGCCGATGTCGAAGGATTTTCCTGCCAGTGCCTCCCAGTCGTCGAAGACGAGCGTCAACTGCGCCTGGTCGCTCTGGCGCGCCTTATCGAGCAGCGTGTAGCGCGTATCGAGCATCGCTCCGCCGTCGGCATTGCCGAATTTCTGCTGATCCTCGCGGTCATTGATGAGGAACGTATAAACGCCGTTGATCTTGTGGATTTTGTGTTCGGCGGGCTTATCTTCCGAGCCGTTGTTGCCCGACCAGCTCGAATTTGACGAATCGAACCACCAGTGATAATGCGTCACTTCGTCGAGATAAGTGGCCTTGTAAGGCGATGCGGCAATGTCCGCGAATGTGAAACCTGTGAGCGGCGAAAGCCCTGTTGGCGTCGAGCGAATCACGCGTTCGGGGACGTGCATCACTTCGATGTCCGCGGCGCTGAGGCCCCATTGCGCCTCGATGATTTCGTCGAATCGCTCAATCGACTTCCGGTTCACCTCGCCCTCGAAAAAGGGCATAATGTGTTCGGCCACCACGCCGCCGATCAGCGCGCCAGGTTGCCGCGTCTGGTCGTCGTCGATGAATTTCCCCACCCGCTCGAGGAAAGCCGGGCCGTCCGACAGCGGGGTTTCTGTCGTGGCCGGGTTGCCGTTTGGGTCGGCCACGGCCCAGTGGCAGGCCATAATGAGCGAACCGCTCAGGTGGAGATTGATCGGGACGTTGAGCATATCGTGCGTGTCAAGCGCGCGCAAAAAGCCCGTTTTGTATTGGTTTGTCGGGTCGAAGATATGCACGCGCGTTTCCGAGCCGCGATTCACGGACTGATTGCCGTGGGCAATCGAGGCCCATTTGGCTCGGCCCGTATGCGCGCGGCTCGAAATTGCCCCATTGATCACGCCGTCGCCAAACCCGCGATCATCGTCGATAAAAGTGTCTGTAGCGTTCGATACATCCTGGCCCTGGTTGTTCCAGATGTCGGCGTTGTCCTTGGCCGTGACGACTGTGAAAAACATCTCGCTCGAACCGTCATACACACTGCCGAGAAGCGATTGCGCATCAAAGGCCAGTTCGACGGCGTCCAGCGCGGAATTCCAATACGAACCAAGGAATCCCGTATTGTTCTGGGCGTAATTTTCCACATAGACTTTCCAGTCGGTCCCGGGCGTCGATCCCGATCCATAGATAGCGATGCAGCGTTCCCAGGCGTGCGCCGGATCGACCTGCACGTCCATGTAATCGGGCAGGTAGGTCAGGCCGCCCGAGCGAGTGTCGATCGCGATATAGAGGTCCAGATTGCCGTTTTCCGCCCCGAGCGCGAGGTCATAGAAATCCACGCGCAGATAAAGCACGCCGTTTTCGAGGCGCGAATAAAACGCCGCGAGGTCGCGCGAATTGTCGTAGCCGTCGTTGAAATCGTAACGGTCGCCCGCGAGGCCGCCCACTTTGTCGAGCGCGCGGCAGTCGTCCCAGGTCCAGTCCTGAAACTCCTGATAGTAGGTGTTGGAAGGATACGCGAGATCATGTCCGATTTCAGGTCCGCGCCCGATGGTGATCGGCCCCGCCGCGGCGGAGGCGGCCAGGAGGAGGAGGAGGACAAGCCATCCGAAGATGGGGGCGGCGGCGGAAATGAAGCGAGAGAAGGCGAGGTTGGCAATTCGTTGCATCAGGTGTTCATCCTTCCAGTTTCACATGAACCTCTCATTGGATAATGTGTTTGAGCTGGCGCAGGGGTAAATTGGAATTTTCCGCGGTTGCAGGTTGCCCGAGCCGCGCGCCGCGCGCCATGCGCCCTTATTTCGAGCCTGTCCAAAAACCTCCTATGGCTTGGGCATCTTGCCCTGGACTTCCAGGGGCCTGGACGTTTTGTCCCAAATTCTCTTTATTGGCTGAAGCCATCGAGAATAAGTTATCGTAAGGTGAAAAAGAATGAAGGCAAGTATTGGGCGTGATCGCAACAAGGCACTCCCTTCTTTTTTCTGCGCTGCCCCCTCCGCGGCGCATAGGCAAATAGCCAGGGAGTGTATGATTCCCGGACACTGCAAAATGGCCAATGGAAAGCGGGCGGGCGCGGCGAGGAGGAATTCGAGAAAAATCAGGCTGGAATCCCCGCCGGGAGCGCGTTGTTGCAGGGGCTTTTTCGTTGACAGTGGTTTGACGGGCCTTCTAGGCTTTTTTTTGCCGTGCGCTGGGCGTATTTATTGCATAAGACGTCCATGCCTTTTTTCCCCTTTCGATTTGCGCAGGACTCCAAAAGGCGGCTCGGCAGGTCAGGAGGAGCGCTCATGAACCGCAAAAGCACTCTGGTGTCATATAAGCTAGATCTGTATGCAGTTTCGGGCATGTTTGCGATGCTGATCGCCTCTTTTTTCTGCGCGCCGCCAGCCTCTGCCCAAATGAACCCCTTCGAGACCTACGGAGCCGAAGCGCCGCTGCAAAACGCCAGCCCCTCGGGCGGTCTCAATTCTTCCACCTATATCGGCAGGGCAAAGGAAGCAGCTGGAATGGCTGGCGCCCAGAATCCTTATGGGGGCCAGGCAGCCAATCCCTACGATGCCTCCAGTATGCCGGCCAATCCTTACGGCGGGCAGGGCGCAAATCCTTATGATCAGCCAATGACTGCCTCTCCCGATGCGATGGCGGCTGGCGCAATGCCGGCTGATCCGTATGGGGGGGGAATGCAGATGGGGCCGGGCGGCTATCAAGTTGGCCCGACGCCGTTGCCCACTCCGCCTCCGGTTAAAGTGCTTGAGGGCGAGCGGGTTTACAGCGCGCTGCAATTCGGCAGCCCGCAACCCGAATTGCTCTATGATGCGGACATCGTTACGGTTCCGCGTGTTCTTTCGGAATTGAAGCGTCTGTATTACGACGACGGAACCAACGGCGACATCAAAGCCGGGGATGATGTCTGGTCCAAGGTCGTTGAGCGTTATGATGTGATGAGTCCCAATGAATTCCGCACGCTTCGCCGTCTGTTGAGCGCTTTGATCAGCATCGAAAACGATGAGCCGCGCGAGTTTTTCCGTTATACAGCCTCGACCTCAAGCCAGCTTTCTTCGCTGCCCAAGGAAGTGGACCTCGAGAAAGAGCGCGATGTGAAACTCGAAGTATGGAATGAAATTGCGCTGGCGAAATTCCGTATCGATCCGAAAAACCGCGCGGGGGATTTTTATCCCGTCTATGTGCCGCCGCCCCCGCCCCTGCCCGAAGTGGAGTTGCCCGTGGGTTTCAATCCCGCGATGAAGGGTTTTGGAACAGGAAGCGCGGAGGGAATGGCTCCCGGCATGTATGGAACAATGGGACCCGGCGGGGGAGGCGCGGCGTCGCCAATGGGTGACGAGGCAGGTGTGAATTCTGTGTATGGCCGCGACGTAAGCGGCGGCGGACCCACAAGCACCTATATTAAATAAACCAAGACTCAAGCAGGCGGAATCCTCTTCTTTCCATGAAAAAACAGATAGCGTTGGAAAATCTTCAGGTTCTGGACGCCACGCTCCAGAAATGGCTGTTGTTCAAGCGTCATTTTCTCAAGGCTTTTACGCAAGAACCGCTTACTCCGGAAGACGAGCATGAGTTCCTGGAAATCAAAAGCGAAGTGGCAAAGAACTCGCGCCTGCTCACCGAAAGGCTGAAAGACATCCAGTTCGGAGGAGATAAGATCGGGAACATCCTTCGCCAGTGCATATCCGTGGATCAACTGCGGTCGCTGCCTGTTCCGGACCGCCGGGGATTGTATAAGGAATGGCACGTGATATTTGTTTATCTGAGCCAGGCACGGGGCGCGCTGGAGTTTATTTCGGCAGGATGGGAACCGCGGGTCATCGAAGTCAAGGAGGGGATGTCCATCCGGGACATCAAGGCGGGAGGAAAAGCAGAAGCGAAGAAAAAGCCGATAGGCAAAATCATCGCAATTGTGGTTGTTCTGATTGCCGTGGCGGGCGGCGTATATTATTTCCTGAACCAGTGAGATTTTTGCTGGCGCCCTCCTGGCGGGCAGTGCTAAGTCAATACCGGGCAAGAAGTTCATTCTCCGATATGCTGGAGGATTCTCCGAATGGCCGCTTGGATGCGTAGATGGCAGGCGAAATTCAACATCGGGTTGATGATCGCCCTGATTGGAGTGATGTTTGGCCTGGCCGGCTGCAAGGCGCAACAGGCCAGGAACAAACTGAAAAGCGCGAACCAGAAGCTGGCGGAAGCCGAGGCGGTGAACGCGGAGAAATACGCCCCGGATCTGATGAAGCAGATTCGCGAGCAGATTGCCGCGGCCAATACGAGCTTGGCGGGCGGCCAGGCGGATGAAGGTTTGACGGCAGCCAAGCGCGCCCTCGAACTGGCTGGCCAGGCGGTCCAGCAGAGCAAAAACCAGTTCGCCACCGACCAGAGCAATGAGGCGACGGCCAAGATGGACATCGCCAAGCTCAACCAGCTGCAGGTTTCTGACGCCCAGCGGTTTGAAAAGGTTCAGAAAATATACGATCAATTGAATGAAGCCAAGGCCAAGGGCGATAATGATGCGGTTATCCGTCTTGCCACTCAGGTGGTCAACGAAACCGATCTTCTTCTGAAAACCCTCCGCAATGAAGCAGACCTGAAATTGACCGAAGCGCAAACGGCACTGACGAAACTCAAAGGCCAGGGCGCTCAGAACTACGTTGCGGACATGGTGATCGAAGTGACCGACATGGTGAAGAATGTCGAGCGCTTGATTAAAGAGAAAAACGATTACATCAATGCCCGGACGCTTGCCAACAGCGCCATTGCCAGGGCGGACGACGCCATCGAGGCTACGAACCGCGAAAAATGCAAGGAAGCCATTACGCAAATTGAAGTTCTTATCACGGTGGCTATGGACGAAGGCGCCGTGGACTATCAAAAAGATCAGCTGCTCGAAGTGAACAAACTTTACGACACGCTGATGGCGGACTTCGAGGAAAAGCGGTATGAAAAGGTGCTTCTCGCCGCCGATGTCCTGAAACCCAAAGTCCAGCAACTGGTGTTCTCCACAAAGAAAAAGGCATCCGAAAAGCGCATCGAGCACTTGGCGAGCACGATTGGGCAATTGCAGGAGGCCGGCGTTGAGGAATATCTGCCCGGCCGCCTCGACTTGCTCCAGCAGATGCTCGGACAGGCGCGCGAAGCCTTCCAGGGAAATACGGAAAAGGATTTCGACCGAATCAAGCTGCTGAGCCAGGACGCGGTTGTTGAGGAAGAGAAGGTTCGCAGCGCATTCAACGATCTGGCGGAAGAAGAGCATCGGAAAACCCGCGATGAGCTGGACAAAACCATGGCGGTTTTCAACAAGATGCAGGGGATATTCATCATCCAGCCCCGGGCGGGCATGGCGCCCCTTGATGCGCAGTTTGAAAACGCAAAGGAAACCTTGCGCCAGGAACTGGCCGCCTCGCTGAAAAACGCGGAGTTGAACCTGGAAGTGGCGCGCGACCGCCGCCAGGCCGGCAAATACAAAGGCTCAATCGTTCTGGCGCAAGAAGTGGGCCGCCAGGTGGCAGCCATTCTGGATGAAATTTACCATGTGGTCGGATTCAACGCGGTGATGGAGCTCTCCTCGCAAATCACCAGTTATGAACTCAACGGCGCGCGCGAATATGCGGCGCTCGAGCTGGCGCGCACCAAGGGCCTGCTGGAAGATACAAAAAACCTGATCGCCTCCAAGCAATACCGCGAGGCAGTGACCCGCGCGGCAGAAACGCGCGCGCAAATGGAATTGATGGTGCAGCGCGTGGCGGAACGCGCCAGCAACGCCATCCAGGAAGCCCGTGCAACAGCCGAAACAGCGCGATCCGCCGTCACTGAGCGTTACAAACGCGACGATCTGAATGCCGCAATTCAGTTGATCGACTCGGCGGACAAGGCGCTGGCGGCCAACCAGCTGAAGGCGTCGGTCGAGATGGCCTTGCAGGCCACGGAAAAGGCCCGCACTGCCGCCAAAGAAGCGCACCGGCTGGCCGCGGAAGACGAATTGGAAAATGCGCGCTCACTGATTAAACGCGCCCTCGATGCAGGCGCAAATCTTTACGCCGGCAAGGAATTTGACGATTCCAAGCGCCTCGTGCAATCCTCCGAAAAGCACTTTACGCAGGAAGATTATGAGATCTCGCGCGAGGTGGCCATCGCGGCCTCGGACATGGCGCGCAAAGCCTTCTACAAGTTGCTCGATGAAGCAGACGCGGCCATCAATGAAGCCAAAAGCGCGGGCGGCTGGGAACTCAACCGCCAGGCGCTTGTGCGCGCCATCGCCAAGAACGACGAAGCGCGCCGCCTGATCGAGTTGGCCAGTTACAAAGAATCCGCCTCGCTGGCGCGCGGCGCGGGCAATGAAGCGCTTTCCATCGCCAAATCTTCAAAACTAAGCAACTACGGGACGCTCGTGGGCCGCATCCGTATGAATCTGGAAGAAGGCCGCCGCCAGGGGCTGACCCTCTTCCAGGCGGAAGAAGCTGTGGGAATCAATCAACAACTCGTATTTCTTGAGGACAACTTCGATCGCTCGGGTCTTTCGAATTACGAATTTACAATGAATGAGCTGACAAAACTGGAGGCGAACCTCCGCAACACGCTCGATGGCACGGAACAACGTGTGACGCGCCTGATTGCCGAGCAGAATGCCGAGCTCGATGCGCTTGCGGATCGCGGGGCGGCGGAATACGCAGGGCAGCTGCTTGCCAGCGCGCGTGACAACCTGAAGTTCGCTCAGCTTGATTTCGGCCGCAAACTCTACAAATCCGCGCATACAAGCATTCAGCAGGCGCTGTCTGAAATTCGCGAGGTCAAGCGCCGCGAGGCCCAGGAAAATTACGTGGCGGAAGTTCGCGGCATGTTTGAGCGGATGAATCTGGCGCGAAGCCGCTTCTCAAGCGTGCTGAACCTCGAGCCAGTCACTCTGAAAAAACTCGCGCAGGGCGACCGGGGAAAAGGCCGGAAGGTCGATGTTTCGGGCGCGTATTCCTCCGGGGATTTCCGCAAGGAAGTCGAAGAACTCTATTCGCTGGCGCTTTCGATGAATGTTCCGTCGGACCAGGCGAAGACGCATCAGGAAGTTATCGCCGCGCTGAACGACGCTCGTCTTGGGGCCTTGTCGTTCGAAAAGATGGCCATCTTTGACGAGTTCTCGCAGCGGGAAGTGGAAAGCATAATTGACCAAGCATATAAGCTGATGGCCTCGTCGTCGAGCCGCGTGTCGAATCTGCTTCGTCAATTCTCCGCGGATGAGAAGTTCTTCCGCGAGGCAACCGCAAGCTCGGGGCTTCTTGCCCAGAGATGACAGGGAGGCTGGCCTTGCCGCCAGAGGGAGCGCCCGGAAAATCAGGCGCGCTCTTCTCTCTCTGGCGCAATCGGCCGGCGATCTTTTCCGCCAGAGGAATGCCACAGCCCATTCGTTTTCGACTTCATTCCTGCTGAGGGGACGCCCGCATGGATCTATTTGGCCAGCTGCAACTCAACTATGTGTATAAGGTGGAATTGCTGGTTATACTGGCTGTGGTATTATTTGTCGTGTATGTTTGGTATGCTCTCGACGTTTTCAAAAAGCATTGACCTCTGACGCGCACAATCAGGCTGGATTGTTTTTATGGCAAAGATACCGCTAGACGCTCCGGAATACAAGATCATCGCCTGCCGCGAGTATATTCAGCTGTGGCAGGAATACTTTCACTTCTTCTCAGAGGAACTGGCCGAGAAGGCATTCAGCGAAGATGATGAGCGGCGATTTGGAGAACTGATTAATTCTCTGTCCGCCAAGCACTATCGCTTTACGCAGCTTTCGGCCCCCCATTTCAAAGGGGGTCCGGACATTCTAAAAATACTCTGCGAAACGGTCAGTCTTTCATACCTGAAGACGCTTCCCGAGGCCGCTTTCAATAAATTGCAGGTGGACTGGCATACATCGTATTTGAATATGAACAAGGGACTTGGGAAGATTCTCGCTTTGATACCGCCGGACAAGATGCCCAAGGTGGAAGCCAATATCGCGCAGTTGCAGCAGCAGTCTCCGGCGCAATAGGCGGCGGTATCCGAATCACGGATTTTGCAGCATTTTCGCCATAGAATTGGCCTCCAAGGGGCGCGGTATTTATTTTAAACGCGCAAGGCGGATTCAGGGATGGCGGCAAGAGAAAAAAATCAGCATAAAAGTTTGATTTTTATAAATTTCAAGCTTGACGCTGTTCAGAAATCCCCCCCATAAATTCGCAACCTGTGGTGGGATGATAGGGGAAGTTTGCGTTCCCTAACGTCCGCCAGCCCAATGCTTAAAGGCGGCTTGGGTTGCCGCCATATTCTCCGAGGCAAGGAGAGACTTTTCGACGACCTGACAACGGCGCCTTTCTCTGAGTCTGCGGACCCCTCTGCCGCTCCCCCTGAACCGGAAGACGGTCCCGTTCTCGCGAAAGACCTCAATATCGAGCCAATTGCCGCTGGACGTCCTGTAGCTCCTCACGCTGCCCATCCCGTTCCCGCGAAAGGCGCGCCTCATGTTTTTCAAACGGCTGGAAATGGCCGGGTTCAAGAGCTTTGCCACCAAAACAACGGTGGAGTTCATGCCCGGCGTAACGGTTGTTGTCGGACCCAATGGCTGCGGAAAATCGAATGTGGCGGACAGCATCCGCTGGGTTCTGGGCGAGCAATCGGCCCGGAGCCTGCGTGGCGGACGCATGGGAGATGTGATTTTCAATGGGTCCGCTTCGCTCAAGGCGCTCGGATATGCGCAGGTGTCGCTTACGCTGAGCAATGAGGACCGGCGTCTTCCGCTGGATCAAAGCGAAGTCCAGATTACACGGCGGCTCTTCCGCACGGGCGAGAGCGAGTATCAACTGAACCGCGTAGATTGCCGCCTGAAGGACATTACGAATTTATTCCTCGATACGGGCGTGGGCCTCGATGCGTATTCGATCCTCGAACAGGGCCGCGTGGATCAGATCATCAACGCCAAGCCTGTCGAGCGCCGCGAGATTTTCGAAGAGGCCGCGGGGATCAGCAAATACAAGATGCGGCGCGATGAGGCGCTGCGGAAACTTTCGCGAACGCATGACGACTTGATTCGCCTGCGCGACATCATTGTCGAGGTGGATCGCGCCTGCAATTCTCTGAAGCGCCAGGCGCAAAAGGCCGCCCGCTACCGCCGCCTCAAGGAACGCGAGCGCGACATCGAACAGCGTCTGCTTGTGCGGCGCGCCGAGGTGCTGCGCCAGGATCAGGAACGTCTGGAGGCGCAGTATCAGAAGGCCGAGGATTCTTTGCAGGCGCTTATCGCGCAGTTGGCCGAGATCGAGGGGAAACAAGCCGGGGAGCAAGGCCGCCAGCAGGAATTGCAAAAAGCACTCCACGAGACGCGAACCTTGCATTTTGCGATCCGTTCGGACCTGGAACGCGCGATGCACGATCGAGACATGGCGCGCGAGCGCATGGAATCGGCCCGCAAACGGCTGGGGGAAATTGAGCGCGAACTTGAATCGGCCCGCAGCCGCGCAGCCATTCTGATCCAGACGATCCAAAACCTGGCGGGCGAGGCGAAATCGCAGGAAAGTGCCCTGGCGGAAAAACGCGAAAATCTGGCGCAATTGAGCCGCCGTTACGAAGAGGTGCGCCGCGAGGGCGATTCGACCTCTTTGCGCGCCGGGCAGTTGCGCGGTGAGATTTCCGCCCTGACGCAGCGCCGCTTCGAGGTGGAAAACGAAGAGCACCTTGCGGCGCGGCTTCTTGAAACGCTCGAAAAGGAACTTCAAACGCTGGCGGAGCAATCGGCGGCTTATGTGGCCGAAGTGGAAGAAACGGCGCGAGCGCTCGATACGCGGCGCGCCGAGTCGGAAGAAATCGAGACAGCGCTTCGGACGCTCGGCGAGGAGCGAAAGGCTATCGAGGCGGAAATCGCGCGTTTCAACGCCGAACGGGGCGAGCTGCAAAAGAAACTCGAATCGCTGACCGATCTTCATCATCAGGCGCGGTCGCGTCTGGCGGCGCTGCGCGAACTCGAAGAGGCTTACGAGGGATATTACCGCGGCGTGAAAGAAGTTCTCAAGGCGTCGCGCGCGAACCGCCTGGCGGGAATCGTCGGCGCGGTGTCGTCGCTCATCCAGGTGCGCAAGGAACATGAAATCGCCATCGAAGTCGCGCTCGGAAGCCAGGTGCAGGACATCGTGACGGCAACCGTCGAAGAGGCCAAGGCTGCGATTGAATTCCTGAAGCGCGGCAACCTGGGGCGGGCGACATTTCTGCCGCTGGACTTCCTGGAGAGTGATCTGCGCGACGAATCGCTGCGTCCGCTGCTGGGGCGCGCGGGCGTTGTGGGATTTGCGCGCGAACTGGTCGGATACGAACCGCGGCTCGACATCGTGGCGCGTCATCTGTTTGGGACAACGCTCGTGGTGAATGACATCGACGTGGCGATTGGCCTGAAACGCGAGGGGCATCGCACGCGGTTTGTGACGCTCGACGGCGAATTGGTGCACCCGCGCGGCGTGTTGACGGGCGGATCGGTGCAATCGCGCGGATTGCTCTCGCGCGTTCGCGAAATCCGCCAGCTCGAAGAAGACGTCAAGCGCACCGACGCGGAATTGGCCGAAATGCGCGCGAATCTGCAATCCACAAACGACCGGCTGAATGTGGCCTATGCGCGTTCGGCTGAGTTGCAGCAGCGCATCCACGAACAGGAACTGCGGCGAAACAGCGCGCTGAAGGACCTGGAAGCGGTGAATGCCGTGTTGCGCGAGCGGCGCAATCAACTGGCACAAACTGAAGCGCGGCAGGCGCGTCAGCGCGCCGAACGCGCGCGCCACGACGAGACGATTCAGCGCTGCCGCGACCTGAGCGGACAACTGGCCGTGCAGGTCGAGGAGAAAAAGGCGGAGTTGAGCGCGCTCGAAGGCGATCTGCGGCGGCGCCAGGAAGAGGTCGAGTCGCTCGGGCAGGCCGTGGCGGAGCGGCGCGTGGAAGTGACGTCGCTGGCGGAACGCCTGACGGCGCTTCGCGAGAAAATCGGCGGGCTGGAAGGCGATTTGCAGACGGCGCGCGAGGATCAGGACGTAAAGGCCGCCGAGTCAGAGGAATTGAAAGAAGACATCGAGGTGCAGGCGGCGCGTGTTTTGGAATCCGAAGAGCGCATCGCGGAATTGACCCGGCGGGCCGAGGAGCAGGAACGGAGCATCTCGCTCCACTCGCACGACCTCGAAACGCTGGAAGTGGAAATGCGGCGGATGAGCGCGCGAATTCAGGAACTGTCGCGCGACCGCAACGAACAGGACAACGAGGCGCGCGAGCAGGAATTGCGCTTGGCGGAAGTCCGGGCGCAGAGCGATTACATCGAACGCGAGGCACAGGAAAAGTTCGGTTTGGGCATAGCGCAGGTGCGCGAGGAGCTCGAAGCGCGTTGCCGCGCGGACCGCATCGAATCCGCCTCAGGATTCCGGATCGAGGAATCGGAAGAAGCGGGCGAAGAGGCGGGCGAGCCGGAAGCGGCGGCAACGGAAACGCAGACGGCAGGCGCGGATTTGGCTGGCGCGGAAATGGCAGCCGCGAGCGCGAGTGCCGAAGCGAAATCCGGCGCGGCTTCGAAAAACTCGGCGTCGGAAGAAGATTTGTCCGATCCAGGAGTATTGCGGCAACTGCTCGCGGAAGTGCGCGACAAACTCGCGCGCCTGGGCAATGTGAATACGACGGCCATCGAGGAATATGAGGAAAAGCGGACGCGTCTGGAATTCCTTGCAACGCAGGAAAAAGACCTGAGCCAGGCAAAGCAATCGCTTGAAGATACGATCCGCAGCCTCGATCAAACGTGCGCACAGATGTTCCACGAGGCGTTCGGACAAATTCGCGAGAATTTTGTGAACACATTCCGGCGCCTCTTCAACGGCGGGCGGGCTGACCTGGTGCTTCAGGAACCGGAACCGGGGTCGGATCAGCTGGAGGCGGGCATCGAGATTCTGGCGCAGCCGCCAGGGAAAAAACTCCAGTCGATCACGCTGATGTCCGGCGGCGAAAAAGCGCTGACGGCGGTGGGGTTGCTCTTTGCGCTGTTCCTCCACAAGCCCAGCCCGTTCTGCATCCTGGACGAAATCGACGCGCCACTCGACGATGTGAACGTGGGCCGCTTCTGCGACATGCTGAAGGAATTCGCGAAGAACACGCAGTTCATCATCATCACGCACAATAAACTGTCGATGTCGCTGGCCGACACGATTTATGGCGTGACGATGCAGGAACCGGGCGTTTCGAAGATTGTGTCTGTGAAATTCGAGGAAGCGGCGGCGGATCGGCTGCTTACAGGGCAGGTTGCGGGCTGATCGGCGGCGCGCCCTCATCCGCGGCGAAGTCTGCATCTATATCAAGATCGAAAACAAGAACCCGGCGGGTCTGGGGTGTGGCAAAGGCGCGGGCGGCGCGGCGAAATGGAAAGAGCCAAAGCGGACCGCGCACGTCGCAAAGAATCGGGATGTGCGGCCGGAGCAAGGCCGGAACGCCTGATTCCGCCAGGATTGCGGCGGCGGATTTGCGCCCGCCTTTGTGTTCGAGGGCAAGGCGGTCGGATTTCAGCGAAACGGCGCGCAAAATCAGGCGGCCTTCGATTTCGTCCGCATCAAAAACCGCGCGGCGTCCGCTTTTCAACGCGGCGCGCCAGCGTTCACGCCAATCGGCGGGAAGCAAAGCCGCATCGAGTATTTGCAGGCGAATCCGCGCGAGCAGAGGATGCATCGGCAGGCGCTTGGCTGCGCGCGCGCCTCTGCTGGGCAGCAGAATGGGAACTTCAACAGATTCCTGCGCGTCTCGCATAAGAATTGGAATTCCCCACAGAGATTTCCAATCGGCAAGCCAGCGGAAAATCAGGTCTTTTAGGATGCGGCTGGCTCCGGCTCGCGAAGTTTTGCCGGCGGCGGCCCGCGAAAAAATCTCAGCGGGACCTGCAAGAATCCATCGCCCGTCGGTCCAGGCGAGAAGGCTTGGAATAGAGTCCACCATGCGCTCAGTCCCATCTTTCGAGGCAGCGCAGGCGGCGCGTTCGAGATCGCGAAGGGCTTCGGCGGCCGGCGCGAGGGGAGATTGACGGATTTGCGCAATCCACTGGCGCAGGGCGTGGCGGCGGATGACGGCGGGCGCTTCAGAGAGGATGCGCCAATCGAGCGCCTGCGCTTTCGCAAAAACCTGCGCGGATGCCAGGATTTGCTCCTCATCCTTGGCGGGTTGCGCCGCGATATACGCAGCGGCTGGAGGGCGGGCGCGTTCGAGCAGCGCCGCGCCCTGGCGAAGGAGCTCATCCGCCTCTTCGCCGCAAACGAGCGCCGTGCGGGCCAGCGCCGCGACGCAGCCGGGGTCGCGCGCCTCAAGGAGCGGGAGAATCTCGGCGCGAAGCCAATTGCGTTTGAATCGCGGATCGGCGTTCGTGGCGTCTTCGCGCCAGGCGGCGCCATCGGCAGCGAGAGCCTCGCGAATCTGCGCGCGCCGGATTCCCAGCATCGGGCGCAAAACGGGAACCTCCTCCCACTCGCCGCGCGGGCGCATCGAGCCAAGCCCGGTCAGACCCGCGCCGCGAATCGCTTGCAGCAGCAATGTTTCCGCCAGGTCATCCTGATGGTGCGCGGTGACGATGGCGTCGCAGTCTTGCGCGCGGGCCAACGCAGCCAAAATCCCCCAGCGCGCCTGGCGCAAGCGGTCCTCAAGGGACGAGTTGTGAGTTGTGAGTTGTGAGTTGTGAGAAAGAGAGTGGTCAGTAATCAGTGGGCCGTGGGCGGAGCCAGGC
>CAYUNT010000060.1:0-22223 GCA_964446285.1 uncultured Candidatus Sumerlaeota bacterium
CTCCTTCAGAGCAAATTCAGGGAACAGAATTACGGGAAATTGGTATTAGTAGAAAATCCAGGCGTCGGGCAAAAGAAGTCCCCGGAGAGAAACCGGAATTCGGACAGGCGAATTGTCACAATTGGCGGCCTGGATTTCGATCATTCCGTCGTAGTCGCCGCGCGCCAGGCCAGCGAGGCTGATATCGACCAGAATTGCCGCTGGCGGATTCATTGGCCCTTCTTGCGTTCCCGAGGGGGGCGACACTCTGAGCCAAGGCGTGGTTTCCGCATTGACTACACGGGCCTGGAAGAACATGGAGCCGCCCGCTGTGTTGACGATGGACAGAGTAGTTTGCGTGGTTGTGGCAGGGGCGTCTGGCCAGTTCACGACGATTGAATCGGGAGTGGCGCTGATGTGATTGGGCGCGCGCACAGTAAGTGAAATGAGAACATGGCCGTCAGCGATTGCGCTTTGCGAATCCTTGAGCGCGATCCGCGCCGTATAGGAACCCGCCGCGAGCGCTGATGTCTGGAACGAAACCGCAACAGTCTTTTTGTCCGCCAAACCCGTTGAAGAATCCGATGTCGGAGCCACGGTGAACCAGTTCACCCCGGAACCTGCATCTTCTTTTGCAAGATTCCAGGTCAGCGTTCCCGTTCCGGCATTCCACAGTTGGAATCCCCAATCAGACGAATTGGCTCCCTGATACGACCAGGGCGAAAGGACATCCATCGAGATTCCCCAGGCCGGGGAGGCGCTCGCTTCCACGTTCACATGCCAGTCGCTTCCGCTGTGGTTATCCCAGATCGTGGCTGTGGCTTCCGGGCCATTGGCGAACACAAAATCCACGACAGCCGCCCCGGCCGGGACCTGGAATGTGTAGGTCCATACATTGGTTTCCGTGGACTGCATGATTTCATGAACTACATTTTTCCATCCGTCGTGGCCGCGGTGAATATAGACGGCCGATGCGCCTGCGAGCACGCGCCCGGCCGCCCGGTAAGTGATCGTCATGGTGGCGTTCGCGACTGGCGGCTTCGGGGTCCAGTCCACGGGTGGGGTGGCGCCCTCGACGGCGACATGCCAGGCGGCATTGGCGTTGTTGTCCCAGCGCGGGGTGGCGGCAGTGGGATTGTCCACAAAGACGAAATCCACCTGCCATGTAGTAGCCGGAACTGTAAAAGTGTGCGACCAGGTGTCTGTGGCGGTCTTCGTCATTGCGATGTCGGTGATGCCTTGGGTCCATTCATTGTAGCCGCGGTGAATATACATGGTGGAGGAGCCGCCAAGGGTTCCGCGATCCGCGTGATAGATAATTGTCATTTCCTGATTGATAAATGGCGGCTTGGGCGACCATTCGACCACGGGCGGCGCGCCGGTGACTGACACATGCCAGTCGTTTCCGTTATTGTTGTCCCACACATTGCCCGGAGTGCGGAAAACAAAATCCAGCGTGGAAGCAACTGTGGGAACAATGATTCCGATTGTGAAATATCCGTTTGCATTCTGGCTCATATCAAGGTCGTTGACGTTCTGCCAGTTATTGATTCCCGAGTGAAAAAATACCGAGTCGGCGCCTTGCAGCGGTCCGTCTTCGGGATAGTAGCGAATCGTAATGGCCTGCCCGGCCACAGGAGCCGCGGGCGTCCAGATTGCGCGGCCATTTGCGACCGAATCGCCGTTGCCGGGCGTGAATCGCCAGACATCTCCCTTGGTGACTCCATAGGAATTCACGCTGTCCACGCGCCAGTAATAGGTCGTGAAGGAATTCAGTCCAGCCAGATCATATTCTGTGGATGTTTGATTGCCCTTGAACTCGGCCGATTGCGCTCCGGCGCTGGCCACGGCGGCCGCATCAGTGCCAACGAAGAGGTTGTAGGAGGCGGCGTCGCTGGCCCAGCGCCACGAAAGTTTGAGCGTGCGGTCTGTATTGAGCGCGCCGTTGGCGGGCGACCAGGGATACCAGGATTTCGCGGGCGGATAGCGGTCGGGATTTTTCGAGAGAATCACAATGGAATACGGCCCGGTGTTGACGTTCGCCCAGCCGCCCGAGACGGTGACGGCGCCGCCGTTGCCGCGATTGCCGCCGCCGAAAACCGAGGCATCGCTGTTGAGGATTTCATACCAGGTTCCGTCCTCGCCGGCGCCGAAATATACGGGGACCGATTGCTCCGCGTTGCGCCAGTTGCTGACGGTCATAATCGTGTCGCCGCTTCCATCCCAGCGTTTGAAAGCGACCATCTTGCGGTTGTGGTCGATCACGGGGATTTCGAGAGTGTTGCCATGCATGGCCGGGTGATTGCGCTTGATGCGGAAAAGAGCGCGAGAAAATTCCCAGAAATTGCGGTCGGATTCGAGCTGCGACCAATCGAGCGCGTGATCGGGATCGTCATCCCATTGGTTGATGGCATAAAACTCGTCGCCCATGAAAATCATCGGCGCGCCGGGCGAGGCAATCACAATGCCCTGGGCCAGTTTTGAGCGGGCTTTTGTAGCCCAGTCGAAGGGATTGCCAATGCGATTGGGAAGGCGGTAGTGGCCGTTTCGCTTATCTACCATGTCATGCGAAGAATGGTATTTAACCAATTGGTGATATTGCCCGCCCACATCCCATGTATTGCCGATGGCGCGGGCAACTTCGTTCATGTCGCGGTCGTCGTCCCATGATTTCGTGACTTCGCTGACAAGGGGGCTGAGCGGGCACCATTGCGAAACAAATCCCGCGCCGCCTTCACCCGTGTTTTTAGTGATCCAGGTGTTGCTCGCGATGTCTTCGGCGATTGTGACAACGCGACCGCCCTTGTAACCGCGAATTGTGTTGTTCAGATATTGCAGCCACGACCAGCCATTCGGATCATCCGAGCCGTTCCAGTCGTAGCCGTCCGCGGCGTCCTTGCGGATCGTGACGGTCGAATCCACGCGCAGACCGTCGCAGTGATAATCCTCGATGAAGAGGCGAGCCGCCTCGACCAGGCGCAGGCGCACAAAGCCCGAACCCCAGTTTGGCTCGGTATCGCCCCAAGGGGTTTTGCCGCGCCAGTCGGTGTAGAACCAGGTGCCGTTGCCGCCAATCGACCCCTGCACGTTGCCATCGAAATCCCAGTAGGAGGCGATGTCGCTCGGGCCGAGGTGGTTATAGACGACGTCCACGATCACGGCGATGCCGCGTTTGTGGCATTCATCGACCATGTATTGGAAATCGCTGGGCGTGCCGTAACTCGATTCGAGAGCGAACCAGTTGGCGGGATTGTAGCCCCAGGATGTGTCGCCGGGGAACTCATTGAGCGGCATGAAGCAGATGGCGTTGATGCCCAGCTGCTGGAGGTAATCGAGTTTTTTCTCAACGAGCGTGCGGAAGAGCTTGCCATAAGCATAGGGAACGCCGTCGTTGCGGAACATAAAGGTTTTCAGGTGCATCTGGTAGATGACCATTTGCGTGAGGGCGGGAACATGCGCGCCTGACTGCCAGTTGGATTCGTTGGCACTCCATTGGTAATTGCCGAGGTTCTCGATGATGCTGGCGGCCGTGTCGCTCGAGTTTTCCATGCGGAGCGACACGGGATCGTTTCGCAACCAGGCCGGGTTTCCATTCACCACGTATTTATAATTCTGATAAGGAACCGCATTTGTGACCGTGGCCTCCCACACGTCGCCCGATTTGTGCATGGCGATGGGAGTGGTTAAGTTCCAAGAGTTGAAGTCACCGGCCAGCGCAACTGCCGTGGCGTTTGGGGCATAGATGCGGAAGAGCACGCCCTTGCCTTCGCCGAGGTAAATGGCCCCATGAGTGGGCGCGAGGGCCGAGAGGCGCGCAGGCCCCGCCACAAGCAGCGCAATCGACAATAGCGCTAAAACGATGACACGAGCAAGAGATTCGAGGCGACAGGGGGCAATCGCGCGCCCCAAGAGGCCAACGTTCTCCGCCTTGCCGCATGAACAAATTCGCAGAAAATGTGCTGACCGTCTCATCATGGGAGGTTCCGTTGCGAAGGATGCGGAGATTCCGCACGATCCCGGAATTTCCGCCAAAGGCCAAATGTGTATCACTTGTGGGTTCTTCCATGCAACCAGATGTCAATCCGCTGCCAAATCCGCTGAAGGTCCTGAATCTTGATTCGCCTGCGAGCGAAGAAGCGGAGGACTCGTTCAACCCTTACCAGAGAATCCAACCCGCGAAATCAATCACGGGCGTGGGGACGGGAGTGGGGCTGGGAGATGGAGTGGAGGAAGAAGTGGGCGAAGGAGATGGATTGGGAGAAGGCGTGGATGAGGGAGTTGGTGATGGGCTTGGAGATATGCTGGAACTCGGCGAAGGAGTGAGGGAAGGAGTTGGGGTGGCAGAAGGAGTCGGAGTTCCTGAGCAGGGGGAATAACCAGTAATCACCAGTTGGAATTCGTTCGGGTCAATGTTGGCGTCGCCGTTGATGCTTGCAGGCGCCTGGCCGGCGAGCGCGCCCGCGTCGGCGGTTTGATATAGGGCAAGCGCGACGTAAGTTTGCGCGCCACCTGCGAGGTCTTTGCGGATCGCGCCTTCGAGCACCGCGCCCGAGCGCGCTTTCTGATACTTTGCGGTGTCGTCGGCGAGCGCCACCTGAGAAGCGCTGAACCACGAGGCATATTGATTGTCGATTTCGCGCGCGAGGAAGTAATCCCACCGGCCCACTTTTCCGGCTTTGGCCCAGGGCGAATTCACAAGCGTGGAGGGATCGGACGAAACAAGAAGAAACGCATCGTTTGCGGCGGCGTTTGTGGCCACGTAAAGCCAGCCATTGCGCTCTGCGAGGAAGAAGCCGCTGCCTCCGATCCCTCCGACCTCGCACGCTTCGGCGTCGATTACGCCATCCATCGCAAACGGATTGCTCAGCGAAGGCGTAGGCGAGGGCGAGGCGGTCGGCGACGGGCCTTCTGTGGGCGAGGGGCCGGGCGTCACGGTCGGGCCGATGGTGGGCGACGGACTGGGTGTCGGCGTCGGCTCGCTGGAAGATTTCGTGGTGAAATGCCAGTCCGCGCCATTGTTATTATCCCAGATGTTCGGAACACCATCGTTGAAGACCATGTCAAGTTGCGTGGCGTCGGCATCGACGGTGAACGTGTATGTCCATTTGGTTCCATCGCCGCGTGTCATGGCCGCGTCGGGCGAATAGATCGTGGACCAATTGTTTTTGCCAAGGTGGATGCTCACGGCCGAGGCGGAGGCAAGCGGCCCCCCCGAGGCGTCGTAGGTGAGCGTGGCCTGGAATCCGCGCACGGGCGGATTGGGCGAAACCGTCACGCGGTCGGAGGTGGCGCCTTGCCCATCGCCGACATACACATGCTGAATCGCCGTGCGCGCGGTGTTGCCTTTGGCGTCCGTGGCTTCGATGTAATAATCGACCAGGACGCTCCGCAGCCCGGTCACCTGCACGCTGAAATGATCGGAAATATAAGCCGGCATCTCGAAAAAATTGATTTCGCCTTTGTTGTAGATATTGCCCGCCGGGAATGCGCGGCGATTCATGGCAAGCGACTGCCACTCGCCTACTTCCGAGCCGCCCGCGTAGGTTTCGTTTTGGTTGGACGCGAGCGGATTTACGCCGTCGTTGTCGATGCGGTATTTCAACGTGGCCGCCACGGGTCCAGACACGTCGTAAGCAAAGGTCCAGACCCAGAAATCGCCGTTGCTGATATATTGTTTGTAGCCGTATTGACAGCCGAAGTTCGTGCTGCCGGGATTGTAGGGATGGCGCTGCGGAATCCAGACAGTGGGCGGCGTGAGGTCGTTCGGCGTCGAGCCAATCACGGCGTCGGCGTGTTCGACCGCTTCGTTGCAACCGATGGTGGCTTTCACTTCCATATCGAGCGCCGCGCCGTAATAGACATTTCCCGAGTCGAGCGAGCCGAGGAAGTAGTGCCAGGCGCGATCGACATCATGCGTCGAGGAGTCCGGATGAAGGATTTTCGTGAAATCCGGCTGGCGTCCGCTAATCTGTTGCGCCGTGAGCACGCGATTGAGCGCGGCGGTGAATATGGCGTAGTCACGCGGTTTTTCGTGCCAGCCGTTTGCCGGGTCGATTTGGCCGGACGAGGTGAGCAGCGGGTAATTCCAATTAATGAATATGGGCGAGCCGAAATCCGAATCGGCATTCACCCACGAGCCGTCCTCGACATGAATGAGGCTGCTCGCCGCGGGCGGAAATTCGAGCAGGTATTGCTCGACCGTAACCGCCTCGCCGCCGCGATTTTTCACGTCGTTGGCCAGATTCGGCACGGCCTCCATGTAATACGAGTAGCCGCCACCCCAGGCGTTGTCGCCATCGTGCGCGAGAACCACGAGCGATGGGTGCGCTGCGTTGTTGTGCGCGCCCAGTTCCGTCATAAAATCCGCGCCAATGGCCGAATAGCCGTCTTTCCATCCGAGGGCCTGATCCGCAGGCACCGCAATGATTTTCTGTTCCTCGCCCGTGTTCGGATCGACGTATTTCACGTAAGCGGGCTGGTAGGAAAGCGGATTGGCCGCGACGGGCGAGCAGCCGCGGTCAATGCTTGTGCGGATAAACGACTCGCCGTTGGGATTGAGTTGGTCGGCGCGGTTGGGCGGATCGCAGTTGATGCCGCCGCTGCCATACTGGATGGGGAAGTCCGGGCAGGCGCGCGCAATGTGCTCGCTCGACACAATCGCCCACTCGATCCCCATCCGCTTGAGTTCGGGGATGAGGCGCGTCGAGAAGGCCATTTCCGTCGGGAACAGTCCGCGCGACACCGCCGCCGAACCGAATTCCTCGCGCACTTTTTCCTGCATCAATTTCAATTCCATATACACCGTCTCGGGATTATGAAGCGGCAGAAGCGCGTGATGGAACGAGAAGTTAGTGATGTCCAGGCGCGGTTTTCCGCCCGTTGTCGTCCAGCCGTGCGCCTCGGCGAGAGTCGATTTCCATGAAGAAGTGTAATTAAGCTGCCCCGCCTGGCCCAGGCTGTTGACGTTTTCCATGAGCGCGCCGGAGTAAGTGATTTGCGCGCCGGAATTCAGATGCGAGCCAATGGACGCCAGCGTGTTGCGCACACGCCATTGATATGCGGCTACGCGGTCGTCGTTGCCGAAAATACCGCGCAGATCGTTTTCCGGATGCGCCCGTCCGCCATCCTTGGCCTGAATTGAGTCCCAGGCGTATTCATAGCGATCCACTCCGCCCGTCCACTGATCGTTCCAGTAGATCGGCTGATGCATGTGCCAGTGCCATGTCACTTTCGGGTTGGTGTTTTGCGCCCAAACCCAAGGTGCCAGCAGCATAATACTCGCAAGGATGGAGGTAAGGCGCACATAATTTTTTAGGTTTCGCCTGCTCATATTTCAATCCCACATGTCAAAGAAAAATGGCCCGGAATAATCCCGGACATCATTCTATATGCAAATCTCTCCGCCATTCCAAGCCCGAATCTCTTTTTGGCGACCTCGTGCATTTGACTCTTGGCATTAAGAAAAAGGCAGGTCTTGACACGCGCCTTCGTTTTCAAGCAAAGAGGAGAACTGTTCGGGCGGTGAAGGCAACAAAGGCCTGGAGGCCTGCCGCTCGAAAGCGAAGTGCCGCGGTAGCTCAGATGGTAGAGCAGAGGACTGAAAATCCTTGTGTCGGTGGTTCGATTCCGCCCCGCGGCACCATGAATTTTAAGCCGTAATCAAAAACATTTCACCACCAAGACACAAAGGCACCAGGAACTGTTCAAAGTGCAGGAAAAATCTTGGGCGAGACGCCCAAGCCACCGGAATCATAGGCAAAATGCCCATGTCACCAATAACTTTGAACAGTCCCTGTCAAAGGCACAAGGATACAAAGAAATCGCTTCCCTTTGTGTCTTGGCGCCTTTGTGGTTATTTTTCTTCTGGGTGCGGGTTGAGCGGAAAGAACGATTCGGTTCCGGGGCCATAGGCAATAAGCAAATCGACCTGAAGCCCTGAGCGGGCAAGAAGCACACGGCGCGAATCGGCAGGGCGAACCCAGGCGCGGCATTCTTTGA
The DNA here is from genome assembly GCA_964446285.1 of uncultured Candidatus Sumerlaeota bacterium. Taxonomy (GTDB): domain Bacteria; phylum Sumerlaeota; class Sumerlaeia; order SLMS01; family CAYUNT01; genus CAYUNT01. Next base: position 7,978 of record CAYUNT010000060.1, read on the forward strand.
TTCTACCTGCATTTTCACCACCTTCATTTTCGCCTGCGGCGGCGGCTTTCAGATTTTCTGCCAGACGGGCGCTGTCGGGCGCATATTCCTGCACCGTTCTCCCCTCGCCGCTGCCAAGAAGTTCCATCACCCGCTTTTCCGCAACATAGTCCATGAATTCTTTCGCGTCGCGCGCCGTGTCCCATACGCTGCGCCAGTGCAACACGGCGGCCGTGGGCGTTGATGCGGCATCGTTGCCCGTGCCCTCGGGCATCCAGAGCGCCCAGCGGTCGCCGCCCCATCCCGCCGCCGCGCGCGAAACGTCCGCATCCACCTGAAGCGGATTGGCTAGATTGAAATAATTGAGCCGCAGCGGAATGTTTCGCGGCAGGAGAATCGCGCGCAATCCCGCCTCGCCGAGCGTATTGGCTGTGCGCAACTGCCATTGCGGACCCAGCCGCGCGCCCAAATACGGCAGCGTGACCGAAACCGGTTCGTCGGCGGGCGACGCCAAATACTTTTCCGGATGGAGCACTTGTTCCGTGGAACGCGGCGGATGGCGCAACAGGGCGTTTCGCGCGTCGGGGATTTCCAGGCTGGCCGTTTGCGTCATCTCCAGCCCGCCCAGATACGGAAACAGCAGCAAATACTGCCAGAAAGGCGGAGTGCGATTCAGTTGATCCTGATCGAGGCTCATGATGCGCGGCAGTTCGAGCAGCCACGAAAGCGAGGCGCGCTTGCTCATATACTCAATCATTAAAAGCGTGGCGTCGCCCTCGATAACCGAAAGTATGGCAAATGCGGCGTCGTCATTGTTGCGCGCATGAAGTGGCAGATTCGCGAAATCGAAATTCTGGTCCTGAAGCGCATGGCAGATTTCGTGTGCAAGGATCATGCGCCCCACGCGGCTATCGGGCGGAAAAAGGTCCGTGACATACAGGCGTCCGGTACGGTCGTCGTAAAGTCCGCCCACCTGCTCGGCATAGAGGTCGATCAAAAGCGAACGCAGCGAAGTCCCCGGTTCGACCGCGCCTAGCAGCGCCAGCGCATGGCCATAGGGAATCGCCACGCTTTCCGGCATATCCTGTTCGATGAGTCGGAGGACAAGGGCGCGGGTTTCGTTGCGCGAAATGGGCGCCATCTCCACATGGCGTTTCACCGGCAATCCGCGGATTTGCGACACTTCCTCTTCGAGTTCGCGCACCATGCGCCATTGCTGGGCGATGCGAAGATCGCGTTCGAGCGTGTGAACCTTTTTTGCCAGCATCTCAGACCGCACGCGCTCCTGAATCAGCTCGTCTTCTGCGAAAGGGCGCGGCGGCTCGGGGGCAGATGGAGGCGCGGCGGCGGCGGCAGCTGCTGTTGCATCCAGTGCGGTGGACGGGGCAGGGGACGGCGAACCAGCAATAGCCGATTTTCCATGAAACATTGCGCACGATGCGAGCGCCATTGCACACGCGGCCAATCCCGCAAACAGGAGGGTCCGAGGTGTCGCATCGCCACGCAATCTGGCAGGATATTCAATCGGCGCAGGCAAGACTGACAGTGACGTGCGGATGCGCCGCATGGTAGCAAATTTCATAAAATGATCCTTTGCGTCTCCGCGCCTCCGCGGTGAAATCAGGCTTTCTACAAGTCGCCGTAGGTCGTCTCGCGACGCAGGCCCTCCTTGCCAAAGGCAATCGCCGCCGCCAGCGCACCAAAAAGAAATCCCCCAAAATGCGCCGCCACGTCGGTGTTTGAGGTTGGGCGCCCACCCCAGGACTCGAGCGCCATGGTGCCCAATTGAATAATGAACCATATTCCAAAAAGGAACACGCCCGCGATGTTCCAGGTGCCTGACCAGAATTTATGCCAGAAAAGCGCGACGAAATACCAGACTTTGACATCGCCAAACGGATAAAGAACGACAAACGCGCCTAGGATGGCGGCAATCGCGCCCGATGCGCCGATATGGGGAGTAATACGGCCTTCGCCGACGCTCAGCGCGCCGCCCAGCCCGAAGGCGGCCAGCCCCCCGGCCAGATACAAAAGAAAAAATGGACCGTGCCCAAGGCGCGATTCGATGAGCGGCCCCGCCACACCGAGAATCCATAGATTGGGAATCAAGTGGAGAAGGCCGGCGTGCAGAAAAATCGAAGCGAGAAGTGTAAGCGGCGCGGCCTGATTGGGCACATAGCCCCATCGCATGAACACGTCGCTCATGGAGTCGGACGCGGCCACAATCGCCAGATACCCGATCAGGCCAACGAGGATGATGCCAAAAGTCACGAGCGGCTGGCGGCGCGGCTTGTCGGCGGTTCCGTATGGGATAAGAACAAACATGGATGTCTGGAATGGGCAGGAAAGATCACCGCGGAGCCGCAGAGGGCGCAGAGAAGAACAATGCGAATAGAATCTCTCTGCGTTCACTGCGCCTCTGCGCTGTCTATTTCATTCCGGCGGCGTGGGCAACTGTTTCGTTGACACCGCAGCGCGCCGGAGCATGAGTCTTGGCGAACCTGCGCCCTTTGTTTTTCGGGGCGGGGCGCAGGGATTCCCTATCGTTTGTTTGCCGTTGAGGTGGTTTTCATGCTGGACATTCGTTTGATTCGCGAAGAGCCGGACCGGGTGCGCGCGGGGCTTGCCGCTAAGAAGGCCGACGCTGGCGTTGTGGATAAAATCCTGGAATTGGATGCGCGGCGTCGCGCTGTGATTTCCGAAGCGGACGTGCTCAAGCAGCGGCGCAAAGAGGAAAGCAAAAAGATCGGCGCGCGCATCAAGGCGGGCGAAGACGCGGCGGCCCTTCAGGCGGAATCGCGCCGCATGGGCGAGGATATTCAGAAAAAGGATGATGAAATCCGCCAGATCGAGCGCGATGTGCTCGATATTCTGCTTAACACGCCGAACCTGCCGCACGAAAGCGTTCCACGCGGCGTGGATGCCTCGGACAATGTGACGGTGCGAACGTGGGGCGAGCAGAAATCCTTCGATTTCGAGCCGCTGCCGCATTGGGAACTTGGCAAGCGCCTGGGCATCCTCGAACTCGAACGCGGCGCGAAGGTGTCGGGGTCGGGCTTTTACTTTTTGCGCGGGGCGGGCGCGCGGCTGGAGCGAGTGCTCATCCAGTGGATGCTTGATACGCATGTGGCGGAAAACGGCTACACGGAACTCGCGCCGCCGCTGCTGGTCAAGCGCGAGACGATGGTCGGCACAGGCCAGCTGCCCAAGTTCGAGATCGACATGTATTGCACGGACAAAGAGGACGACCTGTTCCTCGTTCCAACGGCGGAAGTGCCCGTGACGAACATCTACCGCGACGAGGTCCTAGCGCCGACCGATGTGCCCAAGCGGCTCGTGGCCTACACACCATGCTTCCGGCGCGAGGCGGGGTCTTACGGCAAGGAAGTGCGCGGCATCACGCGCGTGCATCAGTTCAACAAAGTCGAAATGGTGCACTACGCGCTGCCGGAAAAATCCTACGAAAACCTTGAGGAATTGACGGGGCACGCCGAGACGCTCCTCCAGCGACTGGGGATTACGTATCGCGTGCTGGCGCTCTGCACGGGCGACCTGTCGTTCGGCGCGGCCAAGTGCTACGACCTCGAAGTGTGGGCGCCGGGCATGAAGCAATGGCTCGAAGTGTCGTCGTGCTCGAACTTTGAGGATTTCCAGGCGCGGCGGGCGCAAATCCGGTTCAAGCGCACGCAGGAATCCAAGCCCGAATACGTCCACACGCTGAACGGATCGGGACTGGCGCTGCCGCGGCTTGTGATCGCGCTGCTCGAAACGTATCAGCAGGCCGACGGCTCGATCCTGCTGCCCGAGGCGATTCGCGGGCGGTTCGGCGCGGAGCGCATCGCATAGCATGCGCGGAAAAAACAGACAGGATAGACAAGATGGGCATGATAAGAAAAACCTGTTGGTGTTTTTTGCCTGCTCTCCTGTTTTTCTTGTAAATCCTGTCTATGAATTTTGTTTTGGTCTGCCGTCATGCCTCTCGATGACTCGCCCAATCCGCTTTTGCCTGCGCCGCATTCCGCCGGTGCCGGGGCTTTGCGCGAAGGATCTCGCCCTGCGCGGATTTTCTTTGCGACGGCAACCTCGGACCGCGGCGGGGCGGAGACGCTGCTGGCGGAATTGCTGAAACGCCTGGATCGCGCGCGGTTTGTGTGCCGAGTGGCGTCGATGTCGGGCGATGGCTGGCTGGCGCAAGCGGCGCGCGCGGCGGGAATCGAGGCGGATGTGTGGACCTCGCTCGGCGCGTCCGCGAAAATCCGCGCGCTGTGCCGGCGAATGCGCGAGTTCCGCCCCGACATCGTCCATGTGTTTGGCCTGAGCGCCGAATTGCCCGTGCGGTTGTTCGCAAGGCGCGCGGCGGCGGGAGTGCGGGCAATTGTCGATGCCGCGCACAGCCCGATTCCGGGGCGTCCGGCGGCGCATGTCTGCCTCGACCGCCTGACGGCGCGCCGCGTGGATCGATTTATTTGCGTCTCGGAAACCGTGGCCGAGATGCGGCGGCGGCGCGAGCATTGGCCGGCGGAGCGCATTATCGTAATCCCAAACGGAATCGAGTTGCCACCCGCGCGGGCGCTTGAAGCGGAGGAGCGCATCCAGGCGCGGCGGGCGTTGCGCGAACGCCTGAAATTGCCTGCGGATATGCCGTCAAATTTGGCGGGGCCGCTTCTCCTCATGGTGGCGAACACGCGGCCGATGAAGGGATATGGCGAGGCGCTCGAGGCGCTGGCCGCCCTTGCGCCGCGCTTTCCGGGGATGCGCCTGGTGGCTGTCGGGCGCGATGTGGCGGATGGAGCATACACGCGGCAGGCGCGGGAATTGGGAATTGCCGATCGCGTGATTTGGGCGGGCTATCAGGAAAATCCAGCAGCGTTTTACGCGGGCGCGGATATTTTCCTGATGCCGTCGTATTGGGAAGGCTGCCCGACGGCGCTGCTTGAGGCGATGAGTTGGGGAATGCCGATTGTCGCGAGCCGCGTGGGGGGAATTGAGGAGGCCGCGCGCGACAGAGAGGAGGCGCTGCTTGTTGCGCCGCGCGACTCCGCCGCCCTCGCCCACGCTATTGAGCGCCTGGCTGGCGCGCCCGCCAATCCACTTGGTGATTCCAACGCCCTGGCCCGCCGACTCGCCGAAAACGCCCGCCGCCGCGCTGAATCGCGATACTCCATCGATGCCATGATCGACGCCCACTCGCGCCTCTACGCTTCTCTCCTCGCGGACACCCGATGATTTTGAGTTTGGATGATTCCGCGATTGCCTCGGGCAGGCAGGGCGAGGTAGATTTTCGCAAAATTACGGAACGCGGTGCGCCGCGCTCTTTTCCACGATTTCACTTACTCATCCATACTCCCATGCCAAACGAATCCGCTGCAGATTATCCGAAGAAGCTCTTTTATCGCATCAACGAAGTGGCCAAAATCGCCGAGGTGGAAACCTACGTGCTGCGCTATTGGGAATCGAAATTTCCCATGCTTGCGCCGGAAAAGGATGAGAACGACCAGCGGCGCTACCGCCAGGCGGACATCGAAATGGTGTTTCGCATAAAGGAATTATTATATAAAGATAAGTTTACAATCGCGGGCGCGGTGGAAAAACTTCAGAAGGAAAGCGCGGACCGCAAACGCAAGGGGGGCGCAAAGGGCAGCGCCAAAAAGGAAATCGCGAAGGAACCGGAACTGGCGTTTGACGAAAGCGGCGATGGCGTCCCATTAAGTGCAGAGGAAGACCGCCCCGTAGAAAAGGAAGCGGAGGAGGCGGCATCCGCGGAAGAGGAAGCGGAAGAAGAAACGGAAAAGGCAGCGGTTGTAAAAGCGGCCGCGTCCAGGCCGCGCGCGGAAAAAAACCAGGAAAAAGATCAGAACAAGGCATCCGCATCAGCATCCGGGCCGGCGCCTGCCGAACTGCTTGAGGGTGTGGGGGCTGCCCGCTCGCGGATTCACAAAATGATTTCGGAAGCGAAGTCCTGGCGCTCGAATTTCCGCCCTCAGGCGCCAATCTGAGCGAGAATCTTGGACGAGACGTCCAAGCCACCGGAAATCCCGGGCAGGATGCCCAAGCCCCCGGAGGCTCTCGGATAAGACCCCAACCATTCCGGCTATAAGGCCGTCAGGCAGGTAAAACGTAGTGGCGTTGCGGAATTTCTCATTTGTCATCAACAAGCGCCTGGCGGGTTGTGCGTATCCGGGTGCGTGGGATTCGCTCGAATATGATTTGGATGAATTGCGGCGCGAGGGAGTGACGGCGCTCGTTACGCTGACGGAAGATGCCTTGGACGCGCATGTCGTGCGGCTGGCGGGTCTTGAGTATTTGCATGTTCCCATCGAGGATTTCCAGGCGCCGTCGCTGGCGCAGATTCGTGAATTTGTGGATTTCGCGCGCGAGCGGATCGAGCGTCCCCAGGGCGCGGTGGCCGTGCATTGTTTCGCTGGGCGCGGTCGCACGGGATGCATGCTGGCCTGTTACCTTGTGGCCGATGGACTCGAGGCCGAGGATGCAATTAGCACGGTTCGGCGGTTGCGGCCCGGATCGCTCGAGACGTATATTCAGGAACAGGCTGTGCACATCTATCAGGCTTGGCTTCAGGAAATGGGAATGTGGCGCGGGGCAAAGGCCAAAGCGGCTTCGGATGCGGCAAAACCGCGAATGAAATCGCCGTCCGGAAAACGAAAATCCACAAAGGCGCGGGGCGGCCTCGCGCGGCACGGCGGGGAAAAGGCACGCGGCGAAGGAAAGGCGTGTGGCGCGGAAAAAAATCGCGATTGTCCAGATGATCGCTCCGCCGCGCCCAATGATTCTGAATCGCACTCCAAGCCATCCGAACCTCCCCAACCGGGCGAATCCCCCAAAACGCCTGGCTCGAATGCCTGGGATTATCTGCCCTGAATTCCGACCTCTGAATTGCTGAATTACTGGCCATGAAACTCTGGATTGACGCGGATGCGTGCCCGCGCGGGGTGAAGGAAATCGCATTCCGCGCTTCGCGGCGGCTGGGGATAGCGGTGACGCTCGTCGCCAATGCTCCGATGCCCGTGCCGGATTCGCCGCTCGTCACGGTTGTGCGTGTCGAGAAGGGTTTCGACGTGGCCGACGCGCACATCGCCCAATCCGCCTCGCCCGGCGACATTGTAATTACCGCAGACGTTCCGCTTGCGGCCGCCGTGGTGGCGCGGGGCGCAACTGCCATCGACCCGCGCGGCGATCTCTACACGCCCGACACAATCGGCGAACGCCTTCGCTATCGCAATTTGATGATGGACCTTCGCGATCAGGGCGTCATTACAAGCGGCGGCCCGCCTCCATTCAGCGCGGCTGACCAGCGCCGTTTCGCCTCGGCCTTCGATGCCCTCCTCACCCGCCGCCTGCGCGAAGAGGCCGCTCCGTCCAAGATTGACAGAAGATGAATTACGCGTTTTCACCTTTGGCAAAATAGGATGTGTGCGGCCTGTGAGACAAATGAGACCTATTGGATAAATAATTGGCAACAGTTGGGGAAAAACATTGTGCGGAGGGACGCAATGAGGTTGCATGACGCTGTGCTGGAGTTGTTTGCCTTATCGCCACGAACCGCAGCAGTGCATATTCATGACAAGCGAGCAAAGGAATGAGCGAGGATACTCTTTCTTCCAGCGAGTCAGAAGCCTCGGAGGTGTCGAACAGGCCGGACGGGTCGGGCAAGTCGGACAAGCCAGACGTGTCTGAGCAATCTGGGGTATCTGGTGGTTTTGATCCGGGGATTTTGCGTGCGCAGGTGGAGTCTGCCGCAGATCGGATCGAACGCCTCGAGCAGCGCGTGGCCTGGCTCGAATACACTCTCGCTCAACACCAAATCCACGCTCCGGCCGCGCCGCCGCATTTGGGTCAGGGGGCGGCGCGCCAGGCAATGCCGCCTCCTTCTCCTCAGGCGCATGGCCAGGCCTATGTCTCTCTGAAAGGCCCGCTTCCGCCTCCGCGATATCCGCAGTTGCCGCCTCGCGCGCCTGAATATCCTCAATCTGCGCCTCGCGCGTCCGTGCCATCCGTCCTATCCGCGCCATCCGCGCCGATCATGCCGCCGCCGCCCAAGCGCGAGGCGGAATTCCTGACGATCGACGAAATTCGCGCGGCGCCGCCGGTTGCTCCTGCCGGGATGGGCACAGCGCCGGGTGTGCAACCTGCCCAGCCCTCTCCCCCCTCCCAGCCCACCGATAGCTGGGAAGTGCGCCTTGCGACCAAGTGGCTCCCGCTCATTGGCGGCGTGCTGTTGCTGGCAGGCGCGGCGCTGGCCGCTAAACTCATCCTGCCCAAACTCGGCCCCTGGGCGCGCATACTGGCCGGTTACTGCGTATCGGTCGTGATAACTGGCGCCGGAGTGTGGGTCACCCGCCGCCATCAGCCGCTCGGGCGCGCCACAGCCGCCATTGGCATCGCGCTTGCGTTCTTCATGTCGTTCGCGGCGCACTACATTCCGCAAACTCGCGTTCTTGGCGCGCCCGCCGCCATCGGGCTGATGCTCCTTTTCACTGTCGTAATTGTCGCCCTGGCGGAGGTTTGGAAATCTGAGGCGACAGCGGCATTCGGTCTGGCGCTCGGCGCGCTCGCGGCGCTGCTGAGCGCCGACGTCAGCCGCCAGTTCGCGCTTATTGCCATTGGAGTTCTGGCGCTGGGAGCGGGGATTTCGCTGGTCCGCCATGAGTGGCATCGGCTGACGACGCTGGCCCTCGCAGGCACATATCTGGCCACGCTGGCGCTGTGGTTTATCAGTCCGGTGGGGGCGGCGCAGGGCGAAATCCTCACGCATCTGGGTGCATTAATCGGCTATCACCTGGTGTTCACTGCGGCCTTCTGGCGCTGGGGGCGCGTGTGGGTGGCGCGCGAACAGGCCGCCATCGAGGCCGAGCGCCACGATGCCGCTCCGCGCATCCTCCTTCCGCAGGTTCCCTACTCGACCGGGTTTGCGATTCTCAATTCGCTCGGACTGTGCGCGATGTCGATTTTCCTATTCTGGCGAACAAAAACGCTGTGGCCCAACGTTCACGTGCTTTTATTTGCGCTGGCGGCGGGCGAGGCGGCGCGGTTGGCGTTCGCCGGTCTGCGGCGCGCGGCGCTGGCAAGTTTCCATTCGCTCACGGCATTCGCGCTGGCGATGGGCGGAGTGATCGCCGCATTCAGCGGACTGACAGAAAGCGCGGTGCTCTCCGCTATGGCGCTGGCGTTAACAATCGCCGCCAGTCGCGCGCCTGTGCTGCGGATTTTGCGACCGCTCACGGCCGCCTGCGCCATTGCCGCCGTGCCTTCGTTCAGGCCGGGCGCGCTTGCCACTCCCATCAACATGCTGGCCGCCCTCGCGCCTCCGGTGCTCTTGCTCGCCACTGGCCTGCCTTGGGAATGCATCTGGATGAAACGGCGGCGCGCGGCATTTTCGTGGAGGCTCTTATTCCGCATCACGGAAACAATTTCCGGAACGCTGCGCTCACTCATCGCCACGGGCATGATTTTTTACGTGCTGGGCAAGTGGAGCACGGGCAAACTGCCCGAAGAGGTGGCATTCGGCGCGGTGGCGATCATTCTTGTGCTGGGGATCATTCTGTTTCGCGCGCGTGTGTGGCTTGCGCCCGCCGCGATTTCCGCCGCATTCGCGCTTGGCATGATGATCGACCGCAATATGCCGTCCCCAGCCTGGATCGGAGCGCGGCTTCTGTGGGTGGCGGTGGCGATGTATTTGTGGCAGGACTTGGCGCGTCAGGCGGGATCGCGCGCGTGGGGAGTGCTGCTTGCGCTGGTTCAGGTGGCATTCACGGCGGGCGTGCTTTTCTTTGCGATTGGCGCGGTGGAACCGGCGGCGCCCATGCGCGGATTGTGCCTGGCGGCCGGAGCGGCGGCGGCGTGGGCCATCGGAACCTTTGCCTTCTGGTTCCCGCCCATTCCGATGCTTGTGCGTTTTCCGGAAGCGGAACCGGACAATGAGGATGCGGACGGCGGCGTGAATGAAGAAGGGGGGGCGCTGCTGGAAGCGCCCGCTCCGGGCTTTGGATCGATGCATATACGATTGGGCTGGATGGCCGCGGTGGCGGTCGGAGTGGCGGCATTTCTGTTTGGGGCCTTGGCGGATGCGCAGAAAAGCCTGTTCTCGCCTGCTATTTTGGTGGGGTGCATGGCGGCCGGATGGGCAGTGTTTTCGGCGTTTGCTTCGCCTCGGAAGGATTCTTTGGGCGCGGAGGAGAGGTTCCGGAACGCCGCCTTTTATCAAGCGTTGCTCGGCGCGGGCGTTTTGCTGATGGGCGGCATCGCCATGCTCGTTTTCTCGCGAGTGGCCCCCTGGTCGCTGCTTGCCACGGTCGCGCTGGCGAGCGGCGTGCTTTTCGCGGGGGCGTGGCGTCCGGGGAGGGCTACAGCGCTGGCCGGATTCCTCGCGCTGATTTTCTTGCCTGCGCTTGTGATGGCGCGTGTTCTGACAGAAAAACCCGCCAATGGAACCGAAGAAATTTACCTGCTTCTGGCGTGCGTATTATTCGCGGGGATGGCGCGCTTCCTGCCCTGGATTCAAAAGCGGATTGCCGAAAGATCGGAAGAGGACTCGCTCGCGAAGGGAGCCATGCCGTGGCTGATAGCAACCGGCGCCGCGATTGCGCTCGTCACGCTCACGCGCGGACCGATGATTCCATCGAGTTTCATCACGGTTTCGTGGGGAGCGGTGGGCATATTGCTCCTGGCCGCGGGATTGATCTGGCTCGACAGAACCATGCGCTATGTGGCGATGGGCGTGTTTGTCGCGGCGGTGGGGCGCATTCTGCTCCGCGACCTGACGGGCGTTTCGCCCCTCACGCGCGCGGTGGCTTCGCTCGGGATCGGAGTGGTGTTGATCGGCGCGGGAATCGCCTACGGCATTCTCCGCAAACGGCTGCAGAAATAATTTCGGATATTCTTTTGGCCCGGCTGGAATGGCGCGTTTTTTCCACTCCACCCCAAAGATGCCGGTCTGTCATAAAGACGATTTTTACCTGTCCGGAGCAGGGGAAATGCGCGGCGTGGGAGAATGCCAGGGCAGAAGAACCGCGGGTTTTTCTTCCTGGCCCGGATGAAGCACAAAGATGGCCGCCGAATCCGAGCCGCCGCCTGCTCCGGCAACTCCCGCCGCCCCAAAAGTCTCGGGCAGCACGGGAACATATTCGATCACCGGCTCGAAGTCCACGCGGCGCGGCGGTTTGTAAATTCCCGCTGCTGTATAGGATTTGAACTTGGAATACGACAAGTCTGTCAGCGCCCATTCCGTGGTTTGATCGGCGCGATACCAGATGGTCTTCAGGGTGAAATACCCGGCCTTGGAAGGATTGGCGCGCATTACATACACGCGGCGCTCCCAAATTCCGGTCTTCTGGCGGATTTGGACTCGCTTTTCATACACGGCACGATAGCGGGGTCCAGCCACCTCGCCCCAAGGCCAGCGGAATTGGGCAGTCTCAGAACGGAACAGGCGGCCCTTTTTGTCAGCCTGGATGAAGTTCAGCGAATCGATCCTTGCGCGGATGGCGGGATTGATCAGATCGCCGTTGCCAGCAAGGAGTGCCTTGCCCGAAGCGCGAACCGGACTGAGCAGTTGCGCCACACAATAGGAGCGCGCCGGGTCGAGGATCAGCTGGCTGCCTTTGCGATAGGCAGTGACAGCCAATTTGAACGATTCGTGCGTAACCGGGTCTTTCATGGCGGCCACGGCGCGGATTTCCGCGCGATCCATGCGGGAATTCCATACCACGCGCCCCCGGCGATACGTTCCTTGCATCGCGCCACCCGGCGGAATCCCAGCCAGAGACATGGTTCCCGCGAAGTCGCCCGGATTGGCCCGGACGAAACTTGTATTGAGCACGAAGGGCCGTCCACTGATTTCGAAGGAGATGGGATCGAGGCTGGCGCGCAGGTCGCTCAGGCGTTCGGTCTCAAATTCCACGGCGGCAATTTCCAGAACATGATCGAGCGGAGTGTATGAGACCGCATCCACCCATCCAGCGTCTGAACCGGCCGCGCCCCGGCTGTCTTTTGTGTAATTCCATTCCACCCAGCGCGGACCAGGAGGAATGATGTATGCGCCCTTGATCCAATCCTCGCTGCCGGAGATGGCGGTTTTCGCTTCGCCGTCCACGGCAAACTGGAGCAGGTCGTGGCCTTGTTGCGACGACACCTTCCACCAGAATTCGAAGATTCCCGGGCCAATAACCTTTGTTTTGAGGATGCTCTGCTGGTCGTTCCCGATTTCACCGCTTTGGGCCGCGTCCTGTGATGGACGGTTCGCCTCCGTTTGATAGAACCAGACATTATCTCCCTCCGTGATGAAATCGAGAGAGTAATTGTCGAGGGCGTCCGCCAGAGTGCCGGAAACCGGCGTGGGGGAAGACGCCGGACTGGGGGATGGAGCGGGCGTAATCGAGGGAGAAGGCGTGGGTGACAGGGAAATCGTGGGCGAAGGCGTCGGCGAGGGAGAAAGCGAAGGCGAGAGAGATGGTGCTGGAGATGGAGTGGGCGACAGGCTTGGAGTGGGTGACAGGCTTGGAATGGGCGAAGGAGAAAGCGAGGGCTGGGGCGTGGGCGTGGGACTGGGCGTGGGCGTGGGAGGTTCATAGAAGACTGCCATATACGCATCGTCATCCATTTCGATTTCGATGTCGCGATCTTCAGAAAACCATTCGCCGTTTTGCAGCCACAGCGCGAATTTCACTCCGTAAGCGGACTCGGGCGCGGAAAGCGCAAACAGGCTTCCGCATTCATGGGTCCGCTCATATTCCGTGAAGCCACCGCCGTCGGAATCGTCGATAAATACTCCCTCTGGATAGGATTGCACGAGGATGGTGCAATCGCCCTCGCGGCGATAGATGGCCTTGTAAGCATCGTCGGAAACCGGAATCTCGATGAGCGGTTCGTCAGAGAAAAACGTGCCATTATTGCGCCATTCGCGGAATGCCCAGACCAGGCCATAGGAAGTCTCGGACGGGCTGATATAAACGGTTTCGGGCGCGGCGATCCAAAAAGGCGTTCCGCAATACTCGCGCACTTGGTAGTTGGTGATTCCGCCTCCGCTCCTATCGGACATTTCGATTCCACTCGGTTCGGATTGCACGTCCAGGGTGCAGTATTCGCCAATGGGAATATCATAGATGGCCCGGTAAGCGTCGTTGGAGGCGAAGATGTCGATGCGGCGGCTTGCCGAGAAGGAAATCGAGTTGCGCTGCCATTCCACAAAGGGACGCCCATAGGCGGTTTCCGGCGCGGAAAGCCAGAAGGACGCACCACAATCCATTGTCCGCGAATACGCAGGGGTTCCCCCGCCCGCGGCGTCGTCGATGTAAATGCCTGACGCATTGGAACTGACCTCGAATGTGCATTGCGAAGGCTGATTATAGACCGCCGTATAGGTGGATTCATCCGCCTGGATTGTCATAAGACGTTCATTGGAATAGGCCACTCCATTGCGTGCCCAATACTGAAAGGGCCACCCATAAGCCGACTCAGGCGCTTGCAGCCAGAAACTGGACCCGCAGACGCGGCTGCGTTGATAGGGGGTTTGCGCGGTTCCCTCCGAATCGGTAATAAGAACCGCCGTGGGATATGATTCGACTCGGAGGCTGCAATAATAAATGGTTTCCGCGGCGGAAATGCCGGGAATTGCGCCAGCGCCCTCGCCTTCGGTGGCGGCGGCGGCGCCAAAGCCAGGGCCAGCATCGGAAATCAGCAAGGCGGATTGGACATGAGACGGTAGCGGCGCGCCGGACTTTTCGCTGCGGGCCGGACTGGCCAAAGCGGCGGCGCTCAATGTCAAAATCATTCCCAAAGCCATGCCGCACGCCGTGACGGATGGCCGTTTCGGGAAGAAATGTCCCGGCGCAAAGATGTGCGATCCGGATTCAGGCAGCAGCCCTGCGCAAGCCAGCAACCTTTCGGCCACGCCGATGCCTGCCATGCTTTTTCTCGCTTTGAGAATCATCATAAGAACAATCTCCCCCCGTAAAAATATGGCGTCCCGGTAAAGCGGCAGAGCCGTTGTTGATCGCTCAAATGATGCAACAGAGGGCGGCTAAAGCACCCCACGTGGAAATTCTCGTGCAAGATTCCGCCGCGACTTGAAAAGGACTCCTGCCCTCAGTAATCCCGCCTCCCGCGAAATAACATCGGGACGTAATTCTATCTTGGCCTCAATGCCGCCAAAGCCAGGGGGATTTGTCAAGCAAGGATAGAAAAAGCGCTCTCGCCGGGGCGCATCTCACCTTTTTTGTCCATCCGCAGGCGAAACCGCCACGTTTCTTTCA